>JABUSX010000363.1 GCA_021442545.1 Eubacterium sp.
AGATCGGCTTTGCAACGCCTCTGGCCACCTTGAAATTTGCTTTCTTTACGGCTATGTTCGGTCTGGGCCAGATGATCATCATCTCGGCCGGCGGATATATCGATCTTTCGGTTGGCTACACGGCAACACTTGTTACCTGTCTTACCTGCTCGATCATTGACGGGAAAGACGGAAATATGTTCCTTGCCATCCTGATTGCGATTGCAGTCGGTGTTGTGGTCGGACTTATAAACGGGTTCTTTTCGGTATACGCAAAGCTTCCTTCACTTGTTGTCACCATGGCTGTTCAGCAGATCCTCCAGGGTATCGTCGACTTCTATTCATCGAAGAACTCTCTGAGCGGTCAGCCGAATCCGATGCTGCAGGTGTCTATTGCAAGGCAGACGGCAGGAATACCGAACAACCTCTTTATTCTCATTATTGTTGCGGCTGTTGTTCTGTTCCTTATGTATAAGTCCAAGATCGGCGTCAAGCTCACATCCTGCGGTGCGAATGCTACAACGGCGCATCTTTCCGGAATTACCGTAAACAGAGTCAGAATGCTTGCCTTTATTGCCTGTTCCGTAATCGCGGCTCTTATGGGTCTTGTGCTTTTCGGAAACATGGGTCAGGCATTCAAGGACATGGGATCTTCCTACGTCATGCCGTCCATCGCAGCAGTTGTTATCGGCGGACTGAGCATCAACGGAGGAGATAAGAACTACATCGGTGTCATTCTCGGAGCAGTCATTCTGCAGGCTCTCGAAAATCTTTTCGTTGCGCTGGGAATGGGTGACAGCGGTAAGTATCTTGGATCAGGTATCATTCTTATGATCATGCTGATCGTGTATGTTCGCGAGAAGAACAGTCGTTAAAAGAGTTTTTTCAACAGTAAAATCAAGAGCTGCGCTGGGCAGTTTTTGTAAAAAAATCAAGAAAGAAGGGAACAATTATGGACAAATTAAGAGTAGCAGTTGTTGGTCTTGGATTTGGTGGAGAGTTTGTACCGATCTATCAGGAGTATGGCAAAGCTGAATGTATCGCAGTTTGCCGTCGTAACGAAGCCGCGCTTAACAAATTCGCAGATGAGCAGAACGTACCGAAGAGATATACGGATTACGATGAGATGCTTAAAGATCCTGAGATTGATGCTGTTCATATCAATACAGATCTGTTCTCTCATGCACAGTTTGCTCTGAAAGCTCTCAGAGCCGGAAAGCATGTTGCTTCTACAACTCCGATGGGCATGACCCTTGAAGAGTGCAAGGCGATCGTGGATGCCGAAGAGGAAACCGGAAAGAACTATATGTTCATGGAGACTTCTGTTTACACACGTGAGTTCCTGTTCTTCAAAAAGATGTATGAGTCAGGCGAAATCGGCAGACTGCAGTTCCTGCGCGGTTCCCATCAGCAGAACATGTCTCTTCCGGGATGGCCGGATTACTGGTATGGCCTTCCGCCCTTCTGGTATCCGACACATGCCGTTGCTCCGCTTTCAGAAATCCTTCGCAAGCCGATTTCAAGAGTAAGAGCAATCGGTTCCGGTAAGATCAATGACGAATATGCAGCAAAATACGGCTCACCGTTTGCAGCAGAATCCGTACAGCTTGAGTTCAAGGATTCCGATGTCCATGGCGAAGTTACCAGAACGCTGTTCGATACGATCCGTCAGTATCGTGAGAGCTTTGACTTCTATGGCGACAAGAAGTCCTTCGAGTGGGAACAGTGCACCAATGAAGGTCCGGTTATCTTCAGCGGTTATGAAGATGCTGAGCGTATTCAGGTTCCGGATACAGACGATCTCCTTCCGGATGATATCAAACATTTCACATTCAAGAACCAGATCATCGATGATCAGCATGTTTCCTTCCTCCAGGGCGACGGACATGGCGGCTCACATCCGCATATGATCAAAGAGTTCGTGGAATCCTGCCTTGAGGGCAGAAAGCCCCACATTTCAGCTAAGGTTTCCGCTAACTGGAACGTAGCTGGTATTCTTGGACATGAATCCGCAATGAAGGGCGGAGAAATCATCGAGATTCCTGAATGGGCAATGTTCGAAGATTAATCTGATACCAAATTTATTTTAAGGAGATTGAAAATGGCTGGAAAGAAATACACAGGAAAAGAATTTTTCGTAAATACAAAACAGTGTGAAACTCAGAAATTTGACTGGGGTACTCTTCAGTGGACTCTTGAGCCCCGCACGACGGGAACGACCGACATGACCGGCGGCGTTGTTACGCTTCTTCCGGGTGTTGGCCACAGCACTCATTCTCATGAATGCAACGAGATCATCTACATGATCGACGGAAAAGACTGCGAGCAGTACATGATCCTTCCGGATGGCTCTAAGGTCAGCTCCATGATGCAGCCGGGCGATTTTGCATGGCTTCCGGCTAATGTTCCTCACGGAACCGTGAACCGCAGTGATGCGAATGTTCATCTTGTAGCGATTTATGCTGTTCCGGGTTCTGAAGCGGATCTTGGAAAACAGGCTAATGAGATTATTCCGCCGGAAGAATAATTTCTGAAAACGTTTCAAACAGGGCGGTCGGACTTTTGGGTCCGGCCGCTTTCTTGTTGTGCTGCGCGATAAGGCTGCCGTACTCGCACGAGCGGACATAGGGCAGGCAAGTGCATCGAGCGGCAGAAAGCCACGAGATGTGCGTTTTCGCGGTAACAGGCGATAAGACTGCTGTGTGGCAGCCGTGCTCGCACAGGCGGACATAGGGCGCATCTTCCGTCATATATATCCGTCCGTATCCAGGCGGGTCGATGCGCTGTTTTCTGCCCGATCGATAAGACCTCCGTGCGGCTGCTTTGCCTGCACGGGCTGCCATAGGGCGCATCTTCCGTCATATATGCTTCCGGATAAGGGATTCCTCGACAAGAGCCTCTAAGCACGGCATCATCAGCTAAGAGCAGGGCCGGTTCTGCGGAACTCGCGCCCGTCTGTATGCTGCGAGAGCCGCAGAGTTTCCTTCCGGGGCGCTCAGACAGTCCTC
>JABUSX010000215.1 GCA_021442545.1 Eubacterium sp.
GTGGATGAGGACAGAAGAAAAAACGGAAGATTTATACTGACGGGGAGCCATCAGCCAAGATTAAGAGAGGCAGTTGCTCAATCACTTGCAGGGAGAACTACAATACACACGTTGTATCCTCTGAGCCTTGAAGAAATTAAAAACAGTGGCAAATCAGAAGAAATCGATGATAGTATTGTCCGGGGGTTTATGCCCGAGCTATATCTGGAAAATGCCCGAGAAACATATGTGTATTACAGGGATTACCTTGATACCTATATTGAAAAAGATTTGCGGCAAATGATTGCCGTGAAAGACTTAAATGCATTTTTGCGCTTTTTGACATTACTTGCAGGAAGAATAGGGCAAGTCGTTAATCTTTCCGGCATGTCAGGTGAAGTTGGAGTTTCATCCACAACTTTGTCAGAATGGCTTTATGTACTGGAAGATTCATTTATTGTATTTCGACTGCAGCCATATTTTTCAAACATCAGCAAAAGAATTGTAAAGTCACCAAAGATATACTTCGTTGAACCGGGGCTTGCATCCTACCTGCTTGGAATCGAAAATGCCCGTCAGGCTTCAAGAGACCCGCTCAGGGGAAACCTGTTTGAAAACATTGTTGTGCTTGAGGCCATGAAAACAAGACTTAATGACAATAAAAATCCGAGTCTTTTTTATGTCAGAACTGAGAAAGGCGTTGAAGTAGATTTGATATTAAAAAAAGAAGGAATGCTATATCCTTTTGAGATAAAGACTTCTATGACGCCAAATAGGGATTTTTCTAAAAATATGAGACTTTTTTGCAATAGTGAGGCTGCCGCAGGTGAAATGACAGTAATTTATTGCGGGGATGATTATGAATCATTTCAAGGCTGCAGATATATTCATTATACAGAGATTGTCGATACTATAAGAAAATGATGTTATCGGCTGCTTCCATAACTGAGTGGATTTCCTGATCTGTTTCCGTGAACGGGCAGCATGTATGACATGTTCCCTTTTACGAGAAGAGTTGAAACTTTCAGGGAAAACATCAATTTCATTACCTCAACCCATGTGGAAACGGTTGTTTTGCTGACTAAAGAGTAAAATTGAATAAACAAAGATGGTCCGGCTGCGGATGATAATAAGTGATTGTCACCGTCGGAAAAAAAGAGTACAATTCAATGTTGTGTGGTTATACGGAATTTGTAATCAGCAGCCGGAAGAGTACGCGTGATCAGTGCGTTCGTACCTCGGCCGTGTCTTCTGATGCGGAATTCTCGTCGGTAACCGCCTGAACTGTAAATTCACATGAATATTTTAATAAGGGAGGAAGATTATGAAGAAGAAGGTTTTGTTAAAGGTTCTGCCGATACTGGTAATTGTTGTGACAGCATTTTCTCTGGCAGGATGTAAAGTTTCGACTACATCTACGGTCACGAAGACAACGACAGACGAAAAGGGAAATACCGTAACAACAACGACGGTTAAGGAAAACGGAGAGGTTAAAGAAGAAACAACGACTGAAGTAACAGCATCTGAAAAGGAAGCTGTAGAAGAAGCTGTTGAAGAAGCGGCTGCAGAGGAAGCTGTGGAAGAAGCAGCTGCAGAAGAAGCTGTGGAAGAAGCGGCTTCCGAAGTGATCGTTGCAACCATTACGTTTGACAACCAGTCAGGGGTCGATATCTATGAGATGAACTTCTCAGACGCAGATTCTGACGACTGGGGTCCGGATGTTCTCGGAGAGTTTGCACCTCTTGAAAACGGGCAGGAGCTTGTATTTGAAAATGGCTTTACCTATTCGGCAGAAAAGCTTTTGTGGGATCTCAGAGCAAAAGACTCCGACGGCAATGAAGTTGAGTTTGACGGACTGGATATGTCCTATGCCGAAGATCCGGAAAATATCTTCGTTGTGCTTGAATATGATGAAGAAGCTGCGGATTTTGCAGCAACAGTTCAGTAACAGTATCTGCTGACCGGGTGTCAGCAATTGCCGGTACGCTCAAAGACTGCAGAGATATGATCGTCGTTTTCGACAGATATTTCTGCAGTCTTTATTTTTGTATCGGACATATGAAAGAACAGGCTGATATGTTGTCCGGTTCTCAAAGGCTTCTTTATCTGCCGGCAAAAATAATGATCGGAGCATCAGAAAGGTGTTCCCGTATCCTGTATTATCTGATATGATGCAATTGGTGCGGTTCTGCTTTTTCCGGCAGATCCGAAAACAGCCCGGGCTGTGCCTTTATGAGGAACAGATTCCGGTTTATACAGGAAAACAGGACATCCGGAGTGAAAGGAAGATGAGCGACAAGCATCTTTTCAGACTTGCATTCAGAAAAAGAAACAGAAATAACGAAGAGAACCGGATTCTGAACACCTATCTGACTCTGGGATGGTCCGTGATTGCAGCCGTTCTGACAGTTAGTTACGCTCTTGAAGTCGTAAAGGGTGCCTTTACTCTTCAGTATTATTTTGTCTTTCTGATTTTTACTCTTGTTCCGCTGTTTTTCTGCGTTCTGAAATTTAAAAAAACACCTCATAGTTTTAATCTTCGCTATTTTATTCTGATTGGCTACTTCCTGATGTATGGCTTTGTTCTTCTGACGGGTCATACAGGGCTTGTTTTTACGTTTATTTTCCCCCTTCTGAGTCTGGTTATTCTCTATCATGATCCTGCAATTATCCTGCAGATGGGAATTGTTGCTCTGGGTCTGAATATTATTGTAATTATACGGGATTCTTCCGCAGGAAAGATCACCCTCATCAACAGCAGGGATTATGAGATTCAGATCGCCCTGATCGTCCTATGTTTTGGAGGGTGCTTGCTGGCATCTGTTGTGTATGAAAAACTGTCCAAGGTCAACCAGGAAAAAGAAAGAGAAGTTCTGCGTCTGAAAGAAGAGCAGATTATTCTGCAGGAACGCAACAAGTATGCGGTTATTGATGCCATGACAGGTGCCTGGAACCGCCGGAAATACGAAGAAGATATTGAG
>JABUSX010000208.1 GCA_021442545.1 Eubacterium sp.
AATCACAATCAATGCGAGACGAAAAACGGGACGACTACAGCAATCGTCCCGTCAATACATAATATCTACTTGCTCAAAGTAGCCTTATGACTACTCCTGTACCTGTGTACGAGCAATCTTGCCGTTGAAGGACTGACCCTCATCAGCATCGGCAACGCCGTCCTTGTTCCACGAGAACATTGCGCGGAGCTTTGGGCCAACGGTCTCGATACGCACATTGGAGTACTTCTCCTGGAGTTCCTTGAAGTGAGGAGCACCAGCATCCTGATCATCGATAAATTCCTTCGCGAAGGAGCCATCCTGAATGCGGTTCAAATGATACTGCATGCGTTCACGGCAAGACTCGTCAATAACAGTGTTTGTGTAGTCACCGTACTGAGCAGTGTCAGAGCAGGACCAGCGAGCCTTGTTCAAGCCACCTTCGTTCATGAGGTCTACGAGCATCTTGAGCTCGTGGCATACCTCGAAGTACACAATCTCTGGCTGGTAGCCCGCATCGGTCAAGACTTCAAAGCCCATCTCAACGAGCTTATTCACGCCACCCATGAGAACATTCTGCTCGCCAAAGAGGTCAGTCTCAGTTTCTTCCTTGAAGGTAGTCTTAATAGCACCTGCGCGAAGAGCGCCGAGAGCCTTTGCATATGCGAGGGTGATGTCCCAAGCATCGCCACGAGGATCCTGCTCAACTGCGACAACGACTGGCACGCCACGACCTTCAGTGTACTGACGGCGCACAATGTGACCAGGTCCCTTTGGAGCCACCATGAATACTGGGTGGTCTTCGGTTGGCTTAATGTATCCGTAATGGATATTGAAACCATGTGCAAATGCGAGAGCTGCACCAGGCTTGAGGTTTGGCTCGATATCGTTTGCAAAGATGGTGCGCTGGTACTGGTCTGGAGCCAAAATCATAACGATATCGGCTTCTGCAGTTGCTTCTGGCACAGACTTAACTTCAAGACCTTGCTCTTTAGCGAATTCAACGGACTTAGAAGTTGGACGAAGACCTACAACGACGTCTACACCGGAATCACGCAAGTTCAATGCGTGTGCATGGCCCTGAGAACCATAGCCGATGATTGCAACTTTCTTGCCGTTCAGTTTGTTCAGGTCACAGTCCTGCTGATAAAAAATTCTGTTTTCCATTTTTATTTCCTTCCTTTACATTTCTGTTTCTTAAATCACTTCTTCGTCTGTCAGATAATGACATCCTCTCTGGAGGGCCACTACCCCGGTCCGGCACATCTCAAGAATGCCGTAAGGCTCAACAACTGTAATAAACGCGTTGATTTTTTCAGAATCACCGGTAATCTCCACACAAAGCGTATTGGGAGAAAAATCGATGATCTTGCAGCGGAAGATATCTACCGCATTGACAATTTCCGGACGAGTGGCCGGAGTATTTTTCAGCTTAATCAAAGCCAGTTCCCGGCTTACCCGCTGCGCAGGGATCATTTCCTTGACCTGCTTTACGTTGTACATTTTGCGCAGCTGCTTAATGCACTGGGAGCGGATGGCTTCATCTCCGTTTACGGAGATGGTAATTCGGGAATACCCAGGGTTTTCTGTTTCCCCTACAGTAAGGGAATGAATGTTGAATCCCCGGCGGGTGAAGAGACTGGAAACTCTGGTCAGTACGCCGGATTCATTTTCAACCAGACAGGCAATCTCAAAGTGTTCCATTTAAGCTTCCCCCTTCGTGGTAATAATCTGATCCATACTTCCTCCCGGCGGCAGCATGGGAAGAACAAACTCATCTCTGTCAATCGCTGCTTCAATGAGTACGGGTCCGGACACAGCCATTGCCTGGGCCATGACGGAAGGCATTTCCTCCAGAGTGCGGATATGGAATCCCGGAACGCCGAAGGCTTCAGCGATTTTCACGAAATCTGTCTGTCTGTCATCCAGACTTGTATTCGAGAAGTGTTTGTTGAAGAACAGATTCTGCCACTGGCGGACCATACCAAGCACCTTGTTGTTCATCACAATAATGACAACCGGAATCTTATAGGCAAATACGGTTGCCAGATCGTTCAGGTTCATGCCGAAGCTTCCGTCACCGGTAAACAGTATGGTTCTTTCACCGGTTCCAATGGATGCGCCGACTGCTGCACCGAGGCCGAATCCCATGGTTCCAAGGCCACCGGACGTAATAAAGGTTCGCGGGTTCTGCAGCGGGAAGTACTGAGCAGTCCACATCTGATGCTGTCCGACATCCGTAACAATCGGTGTAGTCGGATCCGCAAATTTGGCAGCTTCGTTGATCAGCGCATAAGGAGTCAGAAGATTGATCGGATTAACGCGGTCAAATATATCCTGTTCCTGTTTTCTGAGATCTGCCACATGAGCCATCCATTCAGGTTTCGGGGATGGATCGAGATGAACCCCGATTCTGACAAGAGCTTCCTTGATATCACCGCAGATCTTCAGATCAACTTTGACGTTCTTGTCGAGTTCCGCAGAATCGATATCCATGTGGATGATTTTGGTATGTCTGGCAAACTTGGCAACATTTCCCGTTGCCCGGTCGGAGAACCTTGCTCCGATGCAGATGATCAGATCAGAGTCAGCCATGGACCGGCTCGAAGCAAAATGACCGTGCATTCCCTGCATGCCAAGGAATCTTGGATGTCTGGAAGGCACAACCGAAAGCCCCATCAGGGAACTGCCGATCGGTGCATCGATCAGATCTGCAAGGCCAATGACTTCGCTTGTCATATATCCTGCTTTTGCTCCGCCGCCAATATAAATAAAAGGCTTTTTGGAGTTCTTGATCATTTCGATGGCTTTGTCTATTTTTTCATTTGTAACGAGTTTGGCCCTCTCGTTCTGAATCGGCCGTGAGCGTACAAACTCGAACTTCGCACTCTGCACATCTTTGGGGATGTCCACCAGAACCGGGCCGGGACGGCCGGAGTTGGCAATTTTAAATGCAGTTTC
>JABUSX010000069.1 GCA_021442545.1 Eubacterium sp.
GCCTTCCGGTTCTGTTCTGTCATGTAAACAAGAGGAAGAGATGCGTCTGCCGAAAGAAAAAGACGTTTTGTACCTTCTGATGTTTTGAATGTCAGAAGGACCGCATCTTTTTCAGGCTGTATGATTTTGGAAATATAACTGCCTGCCAGTTCCCGGGCTGCCTCAGCCGTGATCGCGGCTGTCATGAATCCATCGTATGCCATTGTTTCTTTTCTCTTCCTGTTTCCGTTATCTGTGATCTTTCCCAGTATACACGAATCAGAAAACTTATGCTATACTACAAGGCGTTGATAAAGCTGTACGGAGATGCGACAGAGATCAGAAAAATTACTGCAGGTTCCGGAGCAGAATTCCGGAAACGGATTTGTTGGTAAAAACAGGAAGGACAGATATTATGTTATACGACAGTACACGAGGCGGAGAACGAGGGAAAACAGCTTCACAGGCTATTCTTGAAGGGCTTGCGGCAGATGGCGGCCTTTATGTACCACGGGAATTTCCGCATCTGGACGTATCTCCGGAAGAACTTGCCGAAATGGATTACCGGGAAACGGCTTATCACGTAATGAAGCTTTTTCTGACTGATTTCTCGGAAGAAGAGCTGCGTTACTGTATCGATCATGCCTACGACGAAAAATTCGATACGCCTGCTGTCTGTCCTCTTCACAAAGCAGAATCTGCAGGTGTATGGTTTCTGGAACTCTTCCACGGAAAGACGATCGCCTTTAAAGATATGGCTTTGTCTATACTTCCGTATCTGCTGACAGTTTCTGCAAAAAAGAACCATGTGGAAGAAGAGATCGTAATTCTGACAGCAACATCAGGAGATACGGGAAAAGCTGCACTGGCCGGCTTCGCAGATGTTCCGGGAACCTCGATCATCGTATTCTATCCGAAGGAAGGCGTAAGCCCTGTACAGGAACGGCAGATGATCACCCAGAAAGGTGAAAATACACACGTTATCGGCATTCGGGGGAATTTTGATGATGCGCAGACAGGCGTCAAAAAAATCTTCAGCGATAAAGATCTGCGAAAGGAACTCCTTGAAGCAGGCTGCCTTTTCAGTTCTGCCAATTCGATTAATATCGGACGCCTGGTTCCGCAGATTGCCTATTATGTGTATGCATACACCCGTCTGATCGGTGAAGGAGTGATCAAAAGCGGGGATCCGGTCAATTTTACCGTTCCGACCGGAAACTTCGGAAATATCCTGGCCGCTTATTTCGCCATGAAGATCGGCATTCCGGTCAGAAAGCTCATCTGTGCTTCCAATAAGAATAACGTTCTGTTTGATTTCTTCCGTACAGGCACCTATGACAAAAACAGGACCTTCTACGTGACGTCTTCCCCGTCCATGGATATTCTGGTCTCCAGCAATCTGGAGCGGCTGCTGTACCTGGCCGACGGCCGCAATGCGGAAGAAACTTCTGAGCGAATGAAGGAACTTACGGAAAAGGGGATTTATTCTATTTCAGAAGATATGAAGAAGGAAATGTCCGCATTTGTCGGTTCGTATTCCACCGAAGAAGAGGTTATGGAGACCATCCACGATCTGTATGAAAAAGACAGATACGTGATCGATCCGCATACTGCAGTCGGTGCACACGCCTGCCGGAAATATACGGAGGAAACGAATGACCATACACCGGCTGTTATTGCGTCCACTGCCAGCCCCTATAAGTTCGGACGCAGCGTGCTGCATGCAGTCGGAAACGGAATCTACGACGAACAGGATGATACGGAACAGTTCTATACCCTTGAAAAGGTATCCTCCGTACCGATCCCCGGAGCCATACAGGAACTGCTTCATGCAGAAGTCCGTCACCGCACCGTGACCGATCCGGATAAGATGAAAGATGCCGTACGAAGCTGGATACTCGGCCGCAGAAAGAGATCATAAAGATTTCTGCACCCTTCCCTGAGGTTGAGGGGAGCGCGGCCGGATCCGTAAAATCCGGGCCGGTGCAGAATCTGCAGCGTATTCTGAAAGAAAACGGATGAGAGAACGATCTTATTCTTCCCAGCCTTCGGTGAACCGGTAATTTACAAGGATGTTTCGGACGATTTCGTCTGAAGAAACGGAGATATCGGCCGGATCTGTTGCAGGAGGCAGATCCGGTTCTTCTTCCTCGAGTTCCGCTTCGATCCAGCAGCGAGCCGCTTCAACGGAGTGATCCAGAACATCTTCCAGCGAGTTTCCGGAAGCTTCGCATTGTTCAAGATCCGGAAATACAGCATGATATCTTGTTTCGGACTCTTTTTTTATGATGACAGGATAGTAGAATTTCATGATCTGTATGCGGCTCCTTTTCAGATAACAGAGTAATCGAATTTCATGGCTTCATACGAAGCTTTCCTGTAATAATAGGATACATTTGAAATATTTTCAATAAAATGGGATATTCCGAAAATGAACAAACTTCAAAACTGCAGAACCGCCTTGCCGGACAGTGTTCTGCTTCGCATCGAAAAACCGGAACGCTATATCGGAAATGAGATAAATGCCGTAATAAAGGAAAAAAAGCAGGGACAGATCCGCTTTGCCATGTGTTTCCCGGATGTCTATGAAATCGGTATGTCGCATCTTGGCATACAGATTCTGTATTCCATGTTCAACAGCTGGGAAGACGTCTGGTGTGAACGCGTATATTCCCCGTGGCCGGATCTGGAAGAGATCATGCGCAGATCCGGAATTCCTCTGTTCGCACTGGAATCTCAGGAACCTGTGAAAAATTTTGATTTTCTCGGGATCACGATCCAGTTTGAAATGTGTTATACCAATATTCTTCAGGTCCTGGATCTTTCCGGAATCCCGCTGCATGCAGAGGACAGAACCGAAGAGGATCCGATCGTAATCGGCGGCGGTCCCTGTACCTATAATCCGGAACCCCTGGCTCCGTTTTTTGATCTTTTTTATATCGGCGAAGGGGAAACG
>JABUSX010000435.1 GCA_021442545.1 Eubacterium sp.
CAGATGAAGAGCGAAAGCCGAAAGTTCAGATGAAGAGCGAAAGCCGAAAGTTCAGATGAAGAGCGAAAGCCGAAAGTCCGGATGTCAAGTCCGGAAAGAAACGGCGGAAAGATTCCGGATTTATGATTCGGGAAGAAGAGGGCAGCCTGGAAGATGACAACCGCGGTGAAAAGAAACAGAAATTTATACAGACAGATGCTGACGATCGCCATCCCGATCATGATTCAGAACGGGATCACGGAGTTTGTCAACATGCTGGACAATATCATGGTCGGCCACATCGGCACGGATCCGATGTCCGGTGTATCCATCATAACGAATCTGATGTTTGTCAGTGAACTGACTCTGTTTGGAGCTCTTTCCGGAATCGGTATTTTTACGGCGCAGTTTTTCGGAAAAAAGGATCATGAAGGGATCCGCTATACGTTCCGGCTGATGCTGATCGTAAGTCTTGCGGTCAGTGTGATCGCCTTCCTGGTTTTGTTTTTTGCACAGACGCCGCTGATCGGGCTCTATCTTCACGAGGATGGCGGGATCGGAAACATGGCAGCCACGATGCAGTATGCAAAGCAGTATCTGAGCATCGTTCTGATCGGACTGTTTCCCTTTGCCGTCTCCCAGTCCTACGGAATGCTGCTGAAATCCACCGGAGATACCGTTATTCCCATGATTTCCGGAGTCGTGGCTGTCGGTGTAAATCTTCTCGGCAACTATATCCTGATCTACGGGAAGTGGGGCGCACCTGCTCTCGGCGTTGCCGGTGCGGCGATTGCAACCGTTCTTTCACGCTTTGTGGAGATGGCGGTTATTGTCATATATACGCACCTTCATACGGATAAATATCCTTTCATGAAGAAGGTTTACAGCAAATTATATGTTCCGCGCAGCCTGATCATAAACTGTGCAAAGAAAGGAACGCCGCTGATGCTGAATGAGATGCTCTGGGCGGCATCGGTGGCGGCTTTGACACAGAGCTATTCTGTACGGGGGCTGTCCGTGGTTGCGGGCTTTAACATTACGATGGCATTTTCGAATATCGTCAATGTCGTGTTTGTGGCCATGGGAATCGCCATAGGCATTATTATCGGACAGAAACTTGGGGAAGGAGAAACGGAGACCGTTCGGGAGGATGCGAAACGTCTGATCTTATTCGGCGTAGCATTGAGCTTCATAGCCCTTGCCGTTGAAATTGCCATATCCGGGATATTTCCGCAGATCTATAATACGTCTGATGAGATCCGGAAAATGGCGACCGGAATGATTCAGATTTTTGCGCTCAGCATTCCCTTTCATGCATATGCGACCGGTGCATATTTTACACTGCGGTCCGGAGGAAAAACCATCATTACCTTTTTGTTTGATTCCGTGTTCGCATGGGTCATTTCCATACCGTTAGCTTTTGTATTATCGCGATTCACGAATATGCCGATCCTTCCTCTCTATTTCTGGGTCCGGATGACAGAAGGCATCAAGTGCCTGCTCGGATGGATCCTTCTGAAAAAAGGAAGCTGGGTCAATGACCTTACGAAATATGAGGCGAAAAATTAACTCAGGTCTTGCAAAGACGAAAAGAATAAGGTATAATCCACATTTGTCAGGCAGTGTCTGACGTAATAAAAGGGCGGTTTCCCGAGTGGCCAAAGGGGGCAGACTGTAAATCTGTTAGCGACGCTTTCGGTGGTTCGAATCCACCACCGCCCAGTAACAAGCCGTGTTTTGTTCGATAGCGGATAAGACACGGCTGTTTTTAGAAAAAGCCGGCGTGGCGGAACTGGCAGACGCCCGGGACTTAAAATCCCGTGAGTGGTGACACTCGTACCGGTTCGATCCCGGTCGCCGGCATTCATACAGAACAGAAAAGAGATAAAAAGAGGGACAGTCAGAAATTTCGGACTGTCCCTTTTTGACGTATAGGAGATATAGGACAAAACGTGTTGATAAAAACCGCTGTAACCCTTGTAAATACTGGGCTTGCAGCGGTTTAATCTTTTTCCGGACAACTTTGAGGGTGGACAAAACGTGTTGATAAAAAGTCCAGTAAGCCTTGTAAATACTGACTTTAAAGGCATTTAATCTTCCCGGAAACCAAGGTTGTGGAGTAAGACTAAATTCCAGGTTCGAAAGTCCGGCAGTCCTTCTGATGGTGCAGGCTGTCGCAGGTTGTGGAGCAAGACTAAATTCCAAGTTCAAAAGTCAGCTGGGGTTTAAGCGGGTGATAGTTCACCATCTCAAAGTCGGAGATCTGAATGTCTTCAAAATTGCAACCGTCTTCTTTATGCAGAAGCAGCTGCGGTGTCTCCACGGATTCCGGAAGGGATTCTCCCCGTCTCAGAAGTTCGCGGGCATTTTCCATATGACGGTCATAGATCTGTTCGTTAGCCACAAAGTGCGTAAATACACCCGGCTTCAGTGAGACAGCCTTTGCGATCATCATCAGGAAAGAGGCATACTGGATCTCGTTTATGCCGCCGGCGCCGGAAGCCGTCAGCATATCGCCGCTTCTCTGGATGAGGCACATATCGAGAAAGTCTTTTCGTACATTCCAGATCGTCAGAAAGGCGCAGGGCGGAAGCCCCGGTGTTTCGCGGAGATCCGTCTCCTGCCAGAGATCGATGATCTTTCGGCGGCCGTAGGGATCGGTTTTGATATCCCGGATCAGGTTATGAACAAGATCATAACGCTTCACGGTAGCGCCGTAGCGCTGACCGATGGTGCCGTCTCCGATGTCCCAGGGTCCCCACCAGGTTACACCGTTATCACACATTTCCTGAATGACATTCGTCGGATGCGCGTAGATCGTGAAGATCTCACGGATACCTGTCTTCCAGGCCTGCGGCCGCAGCGTGCAGATCGGAAATTCACCCTTTGAAAGATCATAGCGGCGCGTAACATGATTTACGCTGATCGTGTAGGCGGGTGTTCCGTCTTCGTA
>JABUSX010000433.1 GCA_021442545.1 Eubacterium sp.
AGCCGAAACCATAACACAGACGAGCCCAGTTTCAGCCAGAAATGCATTATGAAATTGTATAAGGGTGGTTGATATGTTGATACGATTACTTTATATAAACTGCCATCCGGGATTGTTCTTTGCGAATACATGTACTCATTCCATTCATCGCCCCAAGGTGAAGAATGGGTCAGATTAAAAAGCATCATAAATATGAAAAACGCCATGCATATGCCAAACAAAACCTTTTCAGAAAAACACTTTTCAATTATGCTTCTTTTTTCCATACGATATGATTTTTCTAAACTTACGCAGCTGAAATCTTGTTTTCAGTACGCTTAAAATTGAATTTTATACGTATTTTCCGATCCCCCTCATATCTTAAGGTCATCTACATACTTTTTGAATTCTTCGTAATCCCTTATGTAATCATCTTCCGAATAGTAGTCAGATGCAGCTACACATAAAACGGAGTCTTTTTCCATCCAGAGCATCTCCCTCCATGTGGGCTGATCGATCACAACCCCGACGGAAGGATCTTCCAGGGTTATTTCTTCTCTTCCGTTTCTGTTTTCGAGAACAAGCTGTATCTTGCCATACGGGCAGAATAATAATTGCTTTAATTGTTTATGGGCATGAAATCCTCTTCGGACTCCTTCCGGAACTTTTGAAATAAAATATATTCTTTTTATTTCAAAATCTATATCATGCGTACCCTCAAAAAAAGACAACTCACCTGCATCTAATGTAGTTATGGTTTTTATTCGGATAACTTTACAACCGGCAACCTTATCTCTTTTTTTCAGCCGGTTGCCGTAATCATCACTTGAAAGCACTGAGTACCACCTGAGATTTTTGTTATCCGGAAAAGCACTGATCTCCTCAGGAACATCCACCATCTGGTGAAATCCATGCTTATCATAAAAACGGCGGGATCGATCGTCATCATTATGAATGTGCCAGTACACAGATTCCAGGTTCAGCTGTTTAAACGCCATATCCAGCATTTCCACAAGAGCAAACCAGGCATAACCTTTCCTCATTGCAGCTTCACGGACAGACAATACCAGCTCTGCGCTGTTTCTGTTTCTGTCAATATTCTGTAAGCCGGCTATCCCCATGCATTCATCTGTATCTGCTGCAATTGTCCGATATAAGGCTGCTGCTGTGTCCTCACAGTTTTTAATAAACAGAGCAACGTCTTCAGAAGACCACCTTCTGCCGTTATCTTCAAAAAAAGGAGCCGATTCCTTTTCATGCATCCATTCCAGCAGTAAATCTGCATCCTGATCCGCAATATTTCTTAACTTCATTCCAAATTATACCTTTTTAAATCTTCTTCATCCAGGGAGCTGTACCATTCGTCGTAGCTTCTTCCCTCCCAGGGCATTCCTCTGTCAAAATGAAATCTCCATGGGTAAATCGGTTCTCCGGTTATCCGATTCTTCACGGAATCTATCGAAGAAATCACTTTTGAAGGTGTCCCTCCAACAATCGTCCCTTTTTCAACATCTTTTCCTACCGTTGCTCCGGCCGCCACTAAAGAATCTGAATGAATCGTCACTCCCGGCAGTATTGTACTGCTCGTAGCTATTACTGCAAAATTTTCCACTAAAACACCATCCAGTATTTCCGAAGGAGGAGTGGGATCATTTGTTAAAACAGTATATGGGAATATCCAGACAAAGTTCTTAATCTCTGATGCCATGCCGATATGCACATTACTATGCATCCTTACATAATGACCGATTGAACACCTTCCCTGCACGTCACAGAGTGTACCCAGAGAACAATGATCCCCGATAACTGTTTTTTCACGAATGGTTACTCTATGACCCGTCGAGAAATAATCTCCGATAACCGATCCGGAATAGATTATGGAGCCGCTTCTGATCACAGAATTGCTGCCGATTGATAATCGTTCCATTTCTTTTGTATGATCAGAAAACCAGTCTGCAGTGTATTCTCCCAGAATACAGTCTGCCCCGATCACACTGTTTTCGCCGATGGACACATTTCCCCGGATAATGCAGTTATAATCAACATAGACTCCTTTTCCGAGAAATACATTATCTCCGATCACACATCCCGATGATATATGACAATCATCCGAAATAATTACATTTTCACCAAGGGAAACATTATCCGCAATAAAACAATTATCAGCCATGACTGCTCCTTACCGTTAATCCGGATTTAAAACTCATTAATTTTATCAATAACATACTGTATTTCTTCATCCTTCATTCCGTAATAAAGCGGCAAGGATAACTCCGTTTGGCTGATTTCCTCCGATATCGGAAAATCTCCCTTTCCAAATCCCAGCTTTTCATATGACTTTTGTAAATGAATCGGAATCGGATAATGCTTATTTGTTCCGATCCCGGCATCATTCAGCCATTTCTCCAGCTCATCACGCCTGCTGCTTCTTATTGCAAAAATATGCCAGACCGGATCTGCGTATTCAGGTACATACGGCAGAATTACATTTTCATTCTTAATTCCATCAATGTAGCACTTTGCAACCTTTCTTCTGAATTCATTCATCTTATCCATATACGGAAGTTTTGCGGACAGAAACGCCGCCTGAAACTCATCTAAACGACTGTTATGCCCCTGATAAATATGATGGTATTTATAATCTGACCCGTAATTCCCCAGAGCACGAATCTTTTCCGCTAAGCCTTTGTCATTTGTCACGGCAGCTCCTGCATCTCCCAATGCCCCAAGATTTTTCCCCGGATAAAAAGAAAAACCTGCCGCATCCCCAAACGTTCCGATTATTTTTCTCTTTCCGTTTTTAACATACGATGCCCCATGCGCCTGTGCACAATCCTCTACCACATACAAACCGTACTTTCCGGCCAATTCCATTATGGGATCCATATCACATGGCTGACCATATAAATGAACCGGCATGATGGCTTTTGTTTTCTCTGTAATTG
>JABUSX010000104.1 GCA_021442545.1 Eubacterium sp.
ACGCTGCCTGATCCATCAGACCGCAGGGTTTCCCGAAAAACCGGTTTTCCGCAAGCTGACCGAGCTGCGCGATCTCAACGGAATTATATCTGCTTCCCAGGAACAGTTCATTCAGAATCGTTCCGATCAGAACCTCGAAGGCAGCCGAAGAGCTCATGCCGCTCCCCGGAGGCACGTCCGATACCATATAGGCATCGAAACCGGCAGGCGAACCGCTTAAAGCGGCAAGACCGCGGACCAGGGAGGACGAGGTATTGTATTCATTCGGATCCGGTTCCGTCCGGCTCAGATCTGCCGTGATCTCACCGTGCCCTTCGGAAAAGATACGGATCCTTCCGCTGTTGTTCGGCCGTACTGCCGCAAGAATATCCAGATCCAGCGAAGCTGCCAGCACATGTCCGTGCTGATGATCTGTATGGTTTCCGCCAAGCTCCGTTCTTCCCGGTGCCCGGAACAGAGCCTCCGGCTGCTGCCCGAAGGTTTTTTCAAAACCGGACTTTACGGTTTCACAACGCTGCTTCGCGCGCTCCAGCCCTTCTCTTCCGTATAAGCGGAGCAGTATATCTTCGTTTGCCACGGCACATCCCCCTGCTTTATCCATACCCGAATCCGATTCCCTTATACAGGCAGTCTCATTTCTGTAGATCCTGTTTCAGAAGCAAAATTCTTCCTGAGAATTGTCCTTCTCCTCTCGGCTTTTCTGTTATCCGGGCCGGTTCTTCTTTTTCGATCTCAGTACTTTCAGGACTTCCTGAAGATGGTCATTCTCTTCCCGGATCTTCCATTATCCGGACCGGCTCTTCTTCTTTTCGGTCTCAGTACTTTTCGTTCTGTTTTTCTGTTCTTTTTCTGAATCTGTTTTTTATTCAGTAATCCGGAAATACATCCGGAACGATGCATACTCTCCCTCACCTGCAGGAACCGGCAGGCCGCCTTTCATCAAAGCTTCTCCGCGATACACAAGTCCGTCCCGGTCATTCCGGTATTCCCCTTCCGGCAGAAGCCCTCGAAGCCGTACGTACTGCTGCGGCGGATTGGCATGACACTCCAGCATGACAATACACAGAAAGGCCTCTTTCCGGTCTTCTGACACAAAGCACCAGGCAGCCACAGGATCTTTAAAGGGGTCGGAAAGCCGATAATACAGTCCTTTTCGGATCAGTTCTTCTCTCTCATGGTATTCCCGAACCTGGGAACGGATCAACTCCGCTATCTTCTCAGACAGGACAGACGGACACAGTTCGTATCCGAAGGTTCCGGCCATCGCCACAGCTGCCCTTGTCTCAAATGGGGTACTGCGCCTTGTCTGATGATTGGGCACGGCAGAAACGTGAGATCCCACAACAGAGACAGGGTAGCCGAATGAGGATCCGTACTGAATTTTCACCCGGTCTATGGCATCTGTATTGTCACTGCACCAGATCTGCGGCGTGTAATACATCATGCCGGCATCGAAACGGCCTCCGCCGCCGGCACATCCTTCTATAAGCAGATCCGGATAGCGCTTAAGCAGGCGTTCCAGAAGGTCATATACCCCGAGAATATAATCGTACTGCACATTTCCGCTGATTCCGGATTTCCTGCTGTATACATCGCAGAGGCAGCGGTTATAATCCCATTTCACATAGGAAATGTCTGCCTGATCCAGAAGGGCACAGAGCTGTGCGAAGATGGCATCCACGACTTCCCCTCTGGAAAAATCCAGAACCAGCTGATAGCGCGACCTGACCGGATCCCGTCCCGGTATTGTCATGGCCCAGTCCGGATGCGCACGATATAAATCACTGTCCTCACTCACCATTTCAGGTTCGATCCAGATTCCGAATTTCAATCCTGTTTCTTTAACCCGTCCGACCAGCTCCGAAAGCGTCATCCCGAGCTTTTCTTCGTTTACATACCAGTCTCCCAGTCCGGCATAATCATCGTTTCTTTTTCCGAACCAGCCGTCATCCAGCACCAGCATCTCAATATCCAGAGCCGCCGCTTCTTCTGCCAGACGGATCACTGTTTCACCTGTAAAATCAAAATAACAGGCTTCCCAGCTGTTGATCAGAACGGCACGCTTTGCGTCTTTATAGGGTCCGCGGATGATATGATCCCGGATGATTCTGTGCAGATTATGGCTCAGCTGCTGAAAGCCGCGGTCCGAATACGTCAGAATGACCTCCGGTCCGTACAGACTCTCATCCGCAGAAAGCGGATAGGAAAGGTCCTCGGTCATCAGTCCCATAAGACAACGGGTCTGATCCATCTGGTCCTTTTCCGCCGATGCGCTGAAACCGCCGCTGTACACGAAATTCATCGCATAACAGTCTCCCGCCTCCTCAGTCGTTTCCGGCCGGCACAATATCATCATCGGATTATATTGATGGCCGGAATTGCCGCGTCGGCTTTCGATCACGAACTGTCCATGACCGACCTTCTGACGCTGCAGATTTCGTTCCATGGTATGACGGCCGTAAAAGGTCACGGTTTCAAAATCACCATAGAGAAAATCCAGACAGGCGGACTGCAGCTTTTCCACAGAACACCGGCCCGTTCCTCCGTTTGTTACCTTCACGGCACGGGTGATAATATCCGTGTCCGGTATAACACCGTAATACAGCACGGCCGTGATCTCCGTTACCGGATCCCGCATCGTGATCTCCAGCGTCTCGCTTTCGGATTCATCTGCATAAACGGCAGGAAGTCCCGGCAGACCGTATTTCCCCGGATAGATCCTGTGGGACTCGTAACGAAGATCGACGCTGCAGGAACCGTCCGTATTCTGCATGATCAATGCCGTGCTGCGGTAATCCCCGTTCCCTTTACACGGAAATTCCTGCGGAAGCACATCCAGAGAACAGGTACGATCCTTCCCCGCACAATACGGATTTCCGGAAAAACCGCGGTCGGCATAGGTTATGAGATA
>JABUSX010000406.1 GCA_021442545.1 Eubacterium sp.
TAATACCATCGGAAAGGATAAGCTTTCCGAATATACCGCGAATATTGCTTTTGCAGGCTTTACGGCTCCGAAGATCCTCTGGATGAAGAATAATGAGCCTGAGAATTTCGCAAAGATCAGAAAGATCATGCTTCCCAAGGATTATCTTGCGTACATGCTTTCGGGCTCGTTCGCAACGGATCTTTCGGATGCATCCGGAATGCTTCTTCTCGATGTAAAGAACCGCTGCTGGTCAAAGGAAATGCTTGAGATCTGCGGGGTCACAGAAGAACAGCTTCCGAAACTGTACGAAAGCTACGAGGTCATCGGTACTCTTAAGAAAGAAGTTGCGGAGGAACTCGGGCTGTCAGCGGATGTCAAGGTAATTGCAGGAGCCGGAGATAATGCGGCAGCTGCAGTCGGAACCGGTGTTGTCGGAAACGGGAACTGCAACATTTCCCTGGGAACGTCCGGAACCATCTTTATTACGAGTGAGACCTTCGGTGTTGACAAGTTCAACGCACTTCATTCCTTCGATCATTCCGACGGATATTATCATCTCATGGGGTGTATGCTGAGCGCGGCCTCCTGCAATAAATGGTGGAATGATGACATCTTAAAGACAAAAGATTATGCCGCCGAGCAAAAAGGTATTGATAAACTCGGCGAAAACGATGTATTCTTTATGCCATACCTCATGGGTGAACGCTCTCCCCACAATGATCCGAATGCAAGAGCTGCTTTTATCGGAATGAGGATGGATACGACAAGAGAGGAACTCACGCAGGCCGTGCTTGAAGGAGTTACCTTCGGACTCAGGGATTCTCTTGAGGTTGCCAGAAGCCTCGGCCTCGACATCAGAAAGTCGAAGCTCTGCGGCGGCGGAGCAAAGAGCCCGCTCTGGCAGAAGATCATTGCAAATGTAATGAACCTGACGCTTGAGATTCCGGCCGTTGAGGAAGGACCGTCGCTTGGCGGAGCGATCCTTGCGGCAGTCGGCTGCGGCGAATATGCGAGCGTAAAAGAAGCAACGGATAAGATCGTTAAGATCTCCGGCACGGTTGAACCGGATCCGGAACTGGTTGAAAAGTATGAAGCGAAATATCAGAAATTCAGACAGCTGTATCCTCTTCTGCAAGACTGGATCTGAAAAAATGATTTTTCCCTGGCGACAGGTAAAAATAAAAAAATCTTAAAGGAGAAGAAAAGAAAATGAAACTGAAAAAAGTATTGGCAGTAACTCTTGTGTCGACAGTAGCGATTGGTGCTCTGGCGGGCTGTGGTCAGAAGAAGCAGGAAGAAGCAGCCGCCTCTTCAGCAGCAAAAGCAGCCGTTGAAGAAGCCGTTGTTGAAGAAGCTGCTGAAGAAGCCGTCAGCGAAGCAGCAGAAGAAGCTGAAGCTGAAGAAGCCGTCAGCGAAGCCGCAGCAGAAGCAGAAGCTGAAGAAGCTGTTGAAGAAGCTGTTGAAGAAGCAGTCGTTGAAGAAGCCGTTGCAGAAGCAGCAGCCGAAGCCGGTGATTATGTTGATGACATCATCTATCCGGATCTTGAAGGACAGGATATCGTTATCGGTATTGCTTCCGGTTCCGCAGGAACATCCTGGAGAGATCAGTCCATGAGACAGCTCAGTGTTGTTCTTGATGAGTACAAAGAGTCCGGCGATATCAAGGATTACAGAATCGTCAACAACACCACGAACGGTGATGCAAACGAGCAGGCTACGATCATCCGTAACTTCATCGATGATCCGGAAGTCAACGTCATCCTGATCAACCCGAACGACACCAACGCTCTTAACGAAGCAATCGAAGATGCCACAGCAGCCGGCAAGCTTGTTGTTGTGTTCGATGCCAACGTTACCGCTGAAGGCGTTCTCAACGTAACAAATGACCACTGGACATATGCTTACAATCCCACAGTTCTTCTTTGCGAATCTCTTGGCGGAGAAGGCTCTGTAGTAGAAATCTCAGGTCTTGACGGACATCCGGCAGATCAGGTTCGTATTGAAGCAACGGATGCAGCTCTTGCAGAGTATCCGGACATCGAGCTTCTTGCAAATCAGCCGGGCGGCTGGGACAACACAACTGCTAAGAAGGTTATGGCTTCCTTCCTTTCAGCCGGTATGACTCCGGACGGAATCATCTCTCAGGATTCTGAGTGCTATGGTATCCTTCAGGCCTGCCTCGATGCAGATTACCTTCCGACCGTTATGAACGGCGACGGAACCAAAGCTTTCTTCACAGCCTGGAAAGAGCTTCTTGACAGCGGCGCAGACTTTGAAGCAATCGTTGCTCCGAACCCGCCCGCAATCTCCGCTACAGCCGGACGTCTTGCAGTTCTTATGGCTCAGGGCCATCAGTTCAAAGAAGGTGTTCTTGAAGACGGCAACACCTACAAATATCAGGTAGCTACCTTCTACACAAACGACAACTTCGAAGATGGCTGGGAGCTTGTTCAGAACCTTTCTGACGAAGAGTGCCTTGATGAGTACCTTACCCAGGAAGAAGCTCTTGCTCTTATGGACTAATCATTTTCAGGATTAGATTGCACACGTTGTTAAAAAAAGCAGTAAGGATGGGCTTTGGCCCATCCTTACTTGAAAGGTAAAAGCATGTCTGTATTATTCGAAGCTAAACATATAGTTAAAAAATTTAACGGCGTGCCGGCTTTAAGTGATGGTAATCTTGTATGCAGAGAAGGGAAAATCACAGGTCTTCTCGGAGCTAACGGTTCAGGTAAGAGCACGATCAACAAATGCATCACCGGTGTTTACAAGAAAAACGGCGGTACGATGACTTACCTCGGAGAAGAAGTCGATTTCAAAAACCCCATGGATGCAAAACGTGCCGGTATCGCAATGGCATTCCAGAACCTTTCGCTCCTGCCGGATCTTACGGTGTGGCAGAATGTTGTTATGGGATTTGA
>JABUSX010000090.1 GCA_021442545.1 Eubacterium sp.
CTGAGTCCGAATTTATTACGATGCAGCAGCATGCGGACCGGATCGTGGATGAAGGCATAACAACTGTCGAGGAGATCGTGCGTACGATCAGCATGGATGATTACGATATCGCATTCGACGGCTGAAAAATGATTTTACCGGAATAAGGCAGGGTCGTAAGGAAAATGCAGCTGCCTGGATGAAGCAGAATGAAAACAGCAGATCCTGCAGGGAAACGGAACCGGCAGGATAATGAAAGAGGAACGGTATGGACGTATCTTTTCTGGTAGAAAGTGCTGCGGAGCGCGGCGCATCGGATATTCACATCGTACGGGGCATTCCCGCCAAGGCAAGGATCAGCGGATCTCTCGAGAATCTGACGAATGAGCCTCTTACGGATGCGGATTGTGAAAACATCGCCCGTCAGCTGGCCGGTTCCGGATTCAGCGAGATCGAAAAGATCGGAGAGCTGGACATGGCAAAGACCATTGCCGGAGAGCGTATCCGTATCAATCTCTTCCGTCAGCAGGGTTCTGTTTCGGCGGCACTTCGTATTCTCAGCAATGAGATTCCCGAGCTCGATGACCTGGGGCTTCCGCAGATCGTAAAGGAATTTCCCAAATACCGTAAGGGAATCGTTCTGGTAACGGGGGAAACCGGAAGCGGCAAGTCCACGACGCTGGCTGCGCTGATCAATCAGATCAACCGTACGAGAAGCGAACATATCATTACGCTGGAAGACCCGATCGAATATATTTATACACCGGACAGGTGCATCATCAACCAGCGCGAGATCGGAAAGGACACGGAAAGCTACGCGAACGGGCTGCGCGCCATCCTGCGCGAGGATCCGGACATCATTCTGATCGGTGAAATGCGTGACCTGGATACAATCGAGACCGCCATCACGGCGGCCGAGACCGGACACCTGGTTTTCGCAACCCTGCACACGAATTCGGCAGTGGAGACGATAAGCCGTATTGTCAACGTCTTCCCGGCGGAACGTCAGGAAGAGATCCGCATGGAACTTTCGGGCGCGCTGCAGGCCGTTCTTTCCCAGCAGCTTCTGGTGAAAGCCTCCGGAAGGGGCCGCGTGCTGGCCTGTGAGGTCATGATCGTGACGCCGGCTCTGCAGAATCAGATCCGCGAGGGCAAGGCACACCAGATGCAGTCCAGCCTTCTGGCTTCGGCCATGGAAGGCAGCATGACGATGGATAACTGTCTTGTGGATCTTGCACGCAAAGGGAAGATCACACCGCAGACGGCGCTTGAAGCAGGAAATGATAAGGAGTATCTGAGAAAACATATCCGCAGGTATTGATCTGTCTGATCATTCATGAAACCCGGATATGCCCGTGACGGAAAAAAGGGTGTATCGGGACGTGCGGAACGGATGGCTGAAAACCGGATGAAGCAGGGCGGACGGCAGGATCGGAAAGAAACATGCCGAATCATATCGGACAGAGTGCAGTGAGAGGGAAATATGATCACTTTTCAGTATAAGGCATTAGATAAGAGCGGGAGACAGACCAAGGGAATCGTCCAGGCTATGGATGAATTCGAAGCTGTCCGGAGAATACGTGAAAACTGTCCGGTCATTACCGAGATCAAAGAGGTGAAGGATAAATCCGGCAGCATTTTTACAAGGGATCTCGGCTCGGGAAAAATCAGGGAAAAAGAGCTTGCGGTCATGTGCTCTCAGTTTTCCATCATGCTGAAGTCGGGTATTCCGATCAGCCGCGCCGTTCATATGATCGCCCGCCAGACGGAAGACAAACAGCTGAAAAAGGCGCTGTCCTCCGCGGGTGAAGACGTGGAACAGGGCAGCATGCTGGCAACCGCACTTGAACGGAACTGCAAGGGTTTTCCGGTGACCTTCCTGGAAACGCTGCGCGCCGGCGAACAGTCCGGTACGATCGAACAGTCTTTTGAGCGGCTCCATCTCTACTATGAAAAAAGCTACAAGAACAACGAGAAGATCAAGTCGGCACTGGGATACCCGATCTTCGTCGTTATCGTTGCCATTGTTGTTCTTATCATCGTCATGGTCAAGGTCATTCCGGCTCTGGCGGGTGCCTTCACCGATCTCGGCGGTAATCTTCCGCTTCTGACGCAGCTTCTGATCGGCATTTCGAACTTTTTCCAGAAAGCCTGGCCTTTCATGGCTATCATTGCCGTAGTGATCATACTTGCGATCCAGCTCTATAAAAGAACGGATAAGGGGGCCCTTGCTCTTGCCCGGCTTTCGCTGAAACTCCCGGTGATCGGTAAGATCAATGTTCTGAACGGCGCGGCACAGTTTGCAGATACGATGTCGGCGATGATCGCTTCCGGTCTGCCGGTCAACAAGGCCATCGAAGTAACGGCCAATGTGTTCTCAAATATTGCGATGGCCGAAGATGTCAGAAGCATGGTTCCGAAGATCGAGGCCGGCCGGACGCTGGGTGCGAGCATGCGTGAAACGACCAGCTTTCCGGATAACCTGAAGGAAATGTGCGCGATCGGCGAAGAAAGCGGTGCACTGGATGAAACGCTGGACACCGTCGGAGAATACTATCACAACGAGGCGGATAATGCTATGAAGAAGGTAATCTCCAAGCTGGAGCCGACCCTGCTGATCTGCCTGGCGCTCTTCGCCGGATTCATTGTGATTGCGATCTACCTTCCGATGTTCACGATGTACGACCTGATGTAGAGCGGAAGAAGATCCGGATAAAACGGAACTCATTTTCCGGCCGTTGAGGTCAGGGATAACGGAAATACGGAATGCCGGGTCTGACAGAAAAGATGAGCCTTTTTGAAAACACCGCACGAGTGAAACACGGATAGTTATTCTGAAGAAACAGGGAAGGTTATATGCAGCTGACGGGTATGGATCCCTTATTTGTTCTGTATATTTGTATACTGGCGTTCGT
>JABUSX010000059.1 GCA_021442545.1 Eubacterium sp.
TTCCCGGCTCCGGTCGTTTCCTCTGCACTCTCCGGCACAGTTTCATCTGCCGCCTGCACTCCCGCAGCTTCTCCTTCATTCCCGGCTCCGGTCGTTTCCTCTGCACTCTCCGGCACCGCTTCTGCCGTGATCTGCGTCTTATCCACGCCTTCCGTGCTTTCCTTCTGGAAGAGGACCTTGCCTGTTGCAAAGACGATACTGATATCCTGTACGAGGCTGGCCGTGGCAATATACATCAGATCCATCTGAAGCTTATCATAGGGGGTGGTGTCGTATTTGCCGTAGACCTGCGCATAGCCGGTAAGACCGGCCTTTGCCTGCAGACGCAGCTTGAACTCCGGCAGTGTCTCCTCGTACTGCCTGGCGATCTCCGGACGTTCGGGGCGGGGTCCGACAATCGACATTTCACCCTTCAGTATATTGATCAGCTGAGGAATCTCATCCAGACGGAAACGCCTTATGACATGACCGACCTTTGTGATCCGGTCATCATCTTCCTGACACAGACGGGCAACCCCGTCTGCTTCCGCATTAACCTTCATGCTGCGGAATTTCAGCAGACGGAACTCTTTCCCGTCCTTGGTCAGACGAACCTGTTTATACAAAGCGGGTCCGCCGTCTTTCCGGATCAGGATCACCAGCACAAGCATGACCGGAGACAGGATAACAAGAGCAATCAGAGATAAAACAAAATCCAGAACCCGTTTAACACCGCGGTACCAGAGAGGCGGATCGAAACGGTCGAGGCGCAGGAAGGGCAGATAGAACAGATGAACGCGGCGTGCCCCGCTCATCAGAACATCCCCGATCCTGGGAATGATCAGGGCCGTGATGTCGTGTTCGACACAATATTTAATGATCACATTCCGGTCGTGGCTGTGCACTCCCGCAAGAAAAACGACTTCGGCATAATCCAGGATCGACAGATGCGTGATGCAGTCTTCTGCCCGGACCGAACCGATGATGTCATATTTTTTGGAAAGCCCGTACTTTTTAACAAGATCTTCCACGTCTTTCCGCAGGTCCCGGACAACGATCGTCCGCTTGGGACGAAACACACGGAAATACCACTTGTGTGAGATAATGCACCATAGGAGCGAGAGTCCGAACTGGGCAGCCAGAACGAGCAGCATCGGCCAGATCTTCGGGAAGAAATACTCCAGAAGCCAGGTGATGACGAACATGATGCAGTCCACGATAAAAGCAGAAAGCATCTGGCTGTATACCATTTCGGAAACACGGTTGTACGATACGAGGAAGGCATCGTAGGTTTTTCCGAAATAGATATACAAAACAAAGAACAGGAAAACAATGAGCCAGTTTCCTTTTTCATAGAAAGGCCCGCCGAGAATACGCTGATTGTAATGCAGATACCAGGCAGCCGCAAACGGTATGGTGATCAGCACAGCGTTCAAAAGCTTCAGTATACGCAGTGCCGCCGTATATCGATATTTGGCACCTTCCTCTCGCAGATCACGTTTCTTTTTATTCTTGTCTGCGTCTTTACTCATGGTTCCTCCGGGTAATGCCTGTTTTCCGTCACGCATCACCTTTCCCTGCCGGGTCTTTTCCGGGCAGATCTTTTTCAGGTCCCGCCTCTTTCCGGCACGTATCACCTGTTTCTGCCGCCTTCTCAGACAGATACGCTGCGGTTAAATTTCCCCGATTTCGATCAGATATCTGTGCAGGGCATCCTTCCATCCAGGAAGCGGCTTAAACCCTGACTTTACAAGCTTCTTTTTATCAAGGCGGCTGTTGAACGGCCGGGCCGCCTTCGAAATACCGTATTCTTCCGTCGTGACCGGATGCACCGTCACGCCGATACCGGCCTGACGGAAGATCTCCTCCGCAAATTCATGCCAGGAAATATAGCCTCCCTCGTTTGTCGCATGATAATAGCCATATTCCTCGGTCTGAATCATATCGACCAGCAGACGGGCCAGGTCATACGTATAGGTCGGCGTACCGATCTGATCATTTACCACCCGAAGCTCATCGTGCGTCTTTCCGAGCTTCAGCATCGTTTTGATGAAGTTGTTTCCGTTCTTCCCGAAAACCCAGGCAATGCGCACAATGAAGTGCCTGTCCAGATTTCCGATCACGGCCAGTTCCCCGTCCAGTTTGCTCTGACCGTAAACATTCAGAGGGTCGTAGTCCGGATCATCCGGTTCCCAGGGTCTTTCACCCTGTCCGCTGAACACATAATCGGTACTCAGATACAGCATCTTCGCACCGATATCATCGCATATTTCCGCAATATATTCCGTGCCGTCCACATTGATCCTGCGGACCTTTTCCAGATTTTCCGGATCTTCGGCTGCATCCACGGCCGTCCATGCGGCACAGTGGATCACGGCTGCCGGCTGCAGCCGGCCGAGAAGATCTGAAACGGCCTTCCCGTCCGTAATATCCAGCTGTTCGTAGGGCATGGTGCAGACTGGTGAACCGTCCTCTGCCCCTCCGTATTTCTCCGTGATATCACTTCCCACGGCTTCCATGCCGCGTGCTGACAACTCGTTCATCACATCGTGTCCGAGTTGTCCGTTTACGCCTGTCACAAAGATCATCTTCTTACTGTGTACCGTTTCATGGCCGGGGTCATCTGAACTCATATTTTCCTCCTGAATGTAGTTCAAAAGCTGAATGGATCAAGGTTTCTTTTATGCATCCTGCAGACGGCTGCTGTACATTTTTTCATAGTAATTCATGTATTCTCCGGAAATGATGGTCTCCCACCACTCTTTATTTTCCAGATACCAGTCGATCGTTTTAACGATGCCGTCCGCGAATTTTGTCTCAGGGAGCCAGCCGAGCTCCGCATGGATCTTTGCCGGGTCGATCGCATAACGCATATCATGTCCCTTTCTG
>JABUSX010000318.1 GCA_021442545.1 Eubacterium sp.
TTTCAATCATAATGCCGTGTTATAACGTCGGATCTACGCTGGCAAGGGCGCTGGATTCGATTCTCATGCAGGAAACAGATTTTCAGTATGAAGTATTAGTTGTCAATGATGCATCCACGGACGATACCGTTGAGGTTGCTTCACAATATATGAAGAAGCATCCGCAGATTAAACTGATGGAAAACGAAAAGAACTCCGGTAATGCCCGTACTTTTTATAATGGACTTTGTGCTGCTAAGGGGAAGTATTTCTGCGTTTTGGACGGGGATGATTTTTACTCTGTTCCGAATAAGCTGCAAAAACAGGTCGACTTTTTCAACAGCGATGTAAAAGAAGAATACGTGGCTGTGGTTCATCATTTTGTGACAGATCTTTGTGATGGCACAATATCCATGGTTCCAAGGTATCCCAAAAGGGAATTCAATTTTACAGATCACATTACCGGAAAAGCAGGATATTTTCATACCAGTACCTATATGTATCGGAATATTTTTCAGGGAAATGTTCTTGAGTTTTATAAAGATGAGCTGTTCCGCGGAGACGGTCCCAGAACGTTATTTCATTTAATGTACAGCCGGAAAAAAGTCAGAGTTCTTGATTTTGTCGGATCCGTATATTGTTTTAATTATAACGGCATCTGGACCGGAATGGATGAGAAGAAGCAGTTTGCACTAAGACTTAAAGTTAATAAAGGGGTACAGAATATTCTGCAGTCTTCTTTTGAAAAAGAAGCTATAGGGAAGACGATCAGTTACCTGGAAGAGAAAGTGGAGTCGTCAGAAGATGAACTCAGGAAATTCGAGAATGTTCCTTATGACTATGTTCTGGATAAAATAAAACAATACAGCAAGAGGTTTGCGTTTTCTCAGAGAGAATATACTTTCCAGGGGTTTTATCATTCGGAATACCTGGATTCTGCCTGCGCAACGATAAGCTATATGTTTGACTGCTATCATCCCGAACTCGTACAGGATACTGTGGATGAGGGAACGGTTGTGATGATTGTGGGCAGGTTAAATCCTCATGGCGGAGGCGTTTTTGAGGAAATAACAGAATTTTCCCGCATTTTCAGTGATAAGAACTTTGTCATTCTTGTGACAGAAATGTCCGAGTTGACGGAGGAGATGGAATACGAAGTAGAAAAACGCGGTCTGAAGGTGATCTGCTACACAGATAAGAGCAAAGGAAGACTTGCGTTTTTCAAAGAACAGATGAAAAAGCTTGCTCCCTGCAAAGCATACTGCTATGCAGCCCATAATGATGCGACGGCACAGGCTGTATTGTCAAAAGGGGTATGTAAAAATATTAATCTGTTTTCTTTTGATCATGGGTGTGTTCTGGGAATTGCAAATCCGAATTATGACGTGATTATTGCGAAGAGACCGGTGGATTACGCACTGCTGCATCGTGAGTATGGAGAAAAGGTTATTTATATTCCGACTCCGGGCATGCAGCTTCGCCCGAATTACGAACCGTTTAAGGATCACCAAAAATTGATTACAGCCTGTGCGGCTGCAAGATTCTATAAAGTTGACGGAAGTGCGCAGTACAACTATTTTGACTATGTTATTGCTTTATTGAAAAACGCAAAGGGACGTCATTTCCATTTTGGACCGATTGAACCGGAAAAAATGGATGAAATCAGACAGCGGATGGAAGAAGAAGGCGTTCCGGAGGATTCTTTTGTATGTATTGAATGGGCGGAAGATCTGGGAGCAGCTTTTCTTGAGAATCATGTTGATGTTTTTATAGAGCCATTCCCCACGTTATCCTATAAAATCACGCTGGAGGCGATGGCTGTCGGCCTGCCGGTTGCGGCTCTGAATGGTTACAGAAAGATCGATTATCTGGATTTTGCATATGCGGATCATATCTGTTTTAACAATAAAGAGGAATTCGTAGAAAGACTCTCAAATCTGACGAAAGAAGATCTCTCCCGGCAGTCTCGCCTGGCCGTTGATTATTATAAAAATACGCATCACATAGATGCGGTAAGAGACTGCTACAGAAACGATAGGGCGTTTGGAGTGCCTCCGGAAGTATGGTTTACGGACAACGTGATCAGTGATGTAACGGATTTCCCGCAGCTGTTTGGAGACAAGCTTCTGAGAATAAATATCTGTGCCACGGATCTTCTGAAGGAACGAATGTTAAAAAAGAAGAATGCGCTTGAAGTAAAAAGGCTGAAAAGGGAGATTCAACGCATATATAATTCACAGAGTTACCGGGCTGGTTATAAATTTTTACACCCCGTGAAAGCACGTTCCGAAAACATTCCCTCAAAGAAAATAAAAACGAACGATATAGCTGAATTAAGAGAGGAACTGAGGAAAGTGAAGAAATCCAGGAGGTTTAAAATCGGCAGAATGATAACAGCTTCTGCACGTCGTAAAAGAGGTGCCATGCGTAAACAGAACGAAGAAACCTAAATCTGCAGAGTATGTTTTTTTGATGTTTTTCCTGTTTTGATCAAGTTCCTGAAAAGAGACCAGTTATGAAAATACCTTTTGTGACGTTTAAACCTTTGGAAAAAGAAATAGATACGGAGATCCGGGCAGCATTTGAACGTGTTTATTCGCGAAGCTGGTACATAGAAGGCGAAGAAGACAAGTCATTTGAGAAGGCATTTTCGGAATACGTCGGAACGAAATACTGTGTCGGCTGCGGAAATGGTCTTGATGCCCTGATGCTTAGTTTAAGAGCACTTGGGATCGGAGAAGGAGACGAAGTCATTGTTCCGTCTAATACGTTTATTGCAACGGCTCTGGCAGTTACATATGTGAATGCGAAACCTGTATTTGTTGAACCGGACATTAAGACTTTCAATATCGATCCGGCTTTAATCGAACAGGCAATTACAGAGAAAA
>JABUSX010000207.1 GCA_021442545.1 Eubacterium sp.
CTTCAGGCCGGATGTGCAGATAAAGGGAAGGATCCGTATGAGTATCCATATTGTGCTGCTGGAACCGGAACAGCCGGGGAATGCCGGGGCGATCGGCAGGACCTGCCTCTGTGCGGGTGCGTCACTGCATATGATCCGTCCGTTCGGCTTTCATACGGATGACAGGTCGCTGAAACGGGCCGGACTGGATTACTGGCCGCGGCTCGGCGCGAAGGAATATATTACCTACGAAGATTTTCTTGAACAGAATCCGGGAGCGAGGATCTGGTACCTGACGACCAAGGCGCCCCGCACGATCGCAGAAGCTGACTACAGGGACGGAGATTTTCTTCTTTTCGGAAAAGAAAGTGCCGGCATACCGGAAGAGATCCTTGTTCAGAACCCGGATCGCTGTATCCGGATCCCGATGCGGGAAGGGGAGAGATCGCTGAATCTTTCGAATGCGGCGGCGATCGCCTTGTATGAGGCACTCCGCCAGACCGGGTACGCAGGACTCGAGACGCAGGGAAGTCTTCACCGGCTGGAATGGAAAAATGTTTGAAAAATGGAGATCTGCACGCCGGAAGTTTCTGCCGGAAACGGAGATCCGGACCGGAGATGAACAAGGCATGGAAAAGCGGCGTTATCGATATCTTTTTTACGGACGCGTGCAGGGCGTCGGTTTTCGCTACAAGGCACGACATCTGGCGGATCGATACGGACTGACCGGTTTTGTGCGGAATGAATATGACGGAAGTGTCACGGCAGAGATCCAGGGACCGAAGACGGCGATCGGCGTATGGATGCAGTGTCTGAATCAGGATCCGTACATCCGGATCGACTCGTTTGAGAGAAAAGATCTGGATCTCCGGGAGGGAGAGGAATGTTTTTCTGTAAGGCATTGAGCTTTTATCGGGGCTGGTTTGTCTGAGAGACATGTTACGGCACTCTGAGGGGGGAGGGAGAGCTTTTCTGTAAGGCATTGAGCTTTTACAGGAGCTGATTTATTTGAGAGGAATGTATCGATGCTGCTGGAGGGGAAGGAGAGCTATTCTGTAAGATATTGATCCTTTACAGGAGCTGAATCGTTTGAAAGGAATGTACCGGCACTCTGAGGGGGAAGGGAAGCTTTTCCGTAAATGGTTGCCGATAATTGAAAAAAAGTGCTATACTGTCATTGCTTCTTCGGAAGCTTCATATGTTTCTGTAGCTCAGCAGGATAGAGCGTCCGCCTCCTAAGCGGAAGGTCGTGGGTTCGAATCCCGCCAGGAACGGTGGTAAAAGGTGTGGAAGTCAGGAGAAAACTGGCTTCCATATTTTTTTTATAGGAAAAATCCCAGCTAACGTTCTGCTGATAATTTTGAATCTGCTTTTCCTGACTGATACAATGCAGCGGCTTACAAAACGCGGAAATGCGCTATAATTGAATAAAAGCGCGGAAATGCGGTTTTTTGAAAAATCGTCTGAAACGAATACAAACGGATTCGGAATATTAAAAAGCCAGACAGAGCAGGAGAAGGGGTTCTTCAAAGACGAATAGACGGTGAATACAAAATTGCTTACAATAGGGAAAATGAGAGAAACAGGAGGGAAACCATGAAATACGGAATTTATTTTGCGTACTGGGAAAAGGAATGGGATGCGGATCAGGCGAAGTACATCCGGAAGGTAAAAGAGCTGGGGTTTGATGCTCTTGAGCTGTCCTGCGCCATGCTGAAGCATATTACGGAAGAGAAGCTGCGGGAGATCCGGAAGATGGCGGAAAGCGAGGGTGTTATGCTGACGGCCGGTTACGGCCCGGGGCCTTCGGAAAATCTCGGAAGCAGTGATCCGACAGTGCAGCAGCATGCGATTGCATTTTTTACGGATATCCTGAAGAAACTGGAGGTACTCGATATCCATAAGATCGGCGGGGGCATTTATTCCTACTGGCCGGTGGATTATTCCAGGCCGATCGACAAGGCGGGCGACTGGGAGCGCTCCGTCCGGAATGTGCGCACGGTCGGGAAGATCGCAGGGGAATGCGGCGTGGATTATTGTCTGGAGGTGCTGAACCGGTTTGAGGGTTATCTGATCAATACCTGCGAGGAGTGTAAACGATTTGTGGAAGAGGTGGATGTTGATGCGGTCAAGATCATGCTGGATACCTTCCACATGAATATTGAAGAGGACAGTATGATCGAGGCGATCCAGCTGGCCGGAAAGAGGCTCGGTCATTTCCATGTGGGTGAAAATAACCGCCGGCTTCCGGGCAAGGGAAGAATGGACTGGTATCAGATCGGGATGGCGCTGCGGTCGATCGGGTATGACGGAACGGTCGTGATGGAGCCGTTTGTGCAGACGGGCGGCGGTGTCGGTTCGGATATTAAGATCTGGAGGGATCTCAGCCACAGTGCTTCCGCGGAGCAGCTGGACAGGGATGCCGCGGAGTCGGTGGCCTTCCTCCGGTATGTGTTCAGCGGGCCGTATTCGGATTACGGAACGGTGCTGTTATAATATTTTTGGTTCAGGTTTTTTCCTGCCGGGAGGGTACGTTCGCGAAGCGTGAGCGGTCTTTTCCGGCAGGTTTTTCTGTGATCTCGCCGGCGGCTTTGAGGGACATTTTGGTGAGCATGGGACCGACCAGTTCGTAGATCAGGACGGCGAACAGAACGATGTTCCGGACGATCTGTCCGGACTGCCCCAGTTCGGAGGCGACGGTTACGGACATGCCGAGTGCTACGCCGGCCTGGGGAAGGAGGGTGATGCCGAGGTATTTGCAGATGGTTGGGCTGCATTTTACGGCTTTTGCGCTGACGGAGGCGCCGATGATCTTTCCTGCGCTGCGGGCGGCGATATAGAGGATGCCGATCAGGATCACGTATTTATTTGAGAATAC
>JABUSX010000164.1 GCA_021442545.1 Eubacterium sp.
CCGCTTGACAGCATTCTTCTGCATATCACCGATCTTCTCGGACGCTTCACAAATGCGGCGCTGAAAGATACCTGCCAGCGCGTCGGAGGAGATCCGGCCCGGAAGCTCAGCCCTGCAGACCGTCTGATCGGTTCTTCCGCTCTTGCACTGGAACAAGGCGTGATACCTGCTTATATCGCAGCAGGGGCTGCTGCCGGACTCCGCCGCTACATTAACGAAGCGGAAGGACTGGAACAGTCCATGGATGCGGCCCGGAAAGTTCTGACGGAGGTTTCGCAGCTGGATCCTGAAAGCGAACAGGCCGGCCTGATCCTCGGCATGTACGAACTTTTCCTGAACGGAGCAGATCTTGCGGATATCATCCGTGCGGCAGACCGGATCAGGACCGAGGGACAGCAGGGGATCATCTGAGAAAATTCTTGTCCGGCAGCTCCGAAAAAGGACTGCCCCGAAAGGGCAGTCCCTGCGTATGTCGTCTGCGCGGCAGACCGGATTAGAGTCATAAGAAGTCAGGAGACAGCATGAAGCATCATGCTGTCTCTTTTTTCGGCTTTCCGTGTGCTATGAACATGATGAAGGCTGCAATCGCAACGGCTACGATCATCCAGGCAATGAAAACAGGGGTATCTTTTGTTTTGAACATATCGTAGTAACCCTTGAAATAGATCAGCAGAATGATTGCAGGAAGAATGTAACTCATATAGAAACCAAGCTTGCGGGGGAAGCGGGGACCGGTTCCCTTGTCGGCTTCTTTAATGAAATTATCAAAGCCCCAGCCGTTTTTCCGTACGGCAAAGAGGACGAAGACAAGTGCTCCGAGAGGAAGCAGGTTGTAGGAAACGAGGAAGTCTTCCAGATCCATGATCGTACTGCCTTCTCCGAGCAGGTTGACGTTGGACAGCAGGTTGAATCCAAGGATAGCCGGGATAGAAGCGGCGGCGATGCCGAACATGTTGATGATCAGAGATTTCTTCTTGCTGATGCCGAAGAGATCTTCGCTGATCGAAATGATATTCTGATACACGGCGATGACCGTTGAAAGCGCCGCAAAGGACATAAAGATAAAGAAGAGCGTTCCGAAGATCCGGCCTCCTGCCATGTTGTTGAAAACGTTCGGGAGAGTTATGAAGATCAGAGAGGGACCCGCATCCGGACTGATGCCGTAGGAGAAACAGGCGGGGATGATGATGACGCCCGCCATCAGGGCGATCAGTGTATCAAGGCAGATGACGATCGTGGATTCGCCTGTCATAGTCCGGTCATCGGTCATGAAGCTGCCCAGTATTTCCATGGAACCGATACCGACGCTGAGGGTGAAGAAAGCATGCGTCATTGCATCAAAGATGATATTGCCGAAGCCGCGTTCCATAGCTCTGTCGAGATCAGGCATCAGATAGAACTTCAGACCCTCACCGCTGCCATGAAGCGTAACGGAACGTATGGCCATGATGACCATCAGGACGATCAGTGCGATCATCATGATCTTGGAGACTTTTTCAACACCTTTCTGAAGTCCGAGTGCACAGACGCCGATGCAGGCGACGACAACGATCATGGTAAACAGGATCAGGATCCCGGGGCTTGCCAGGAGGTTTTCGAATTCACCTGCCACGGCTTCGGGCGCCATATCGGACATGCTGCCGCTGAGCATCCGTACCAGATAATAGATCATCCATCCGGCAACCATTGAATAGAAGGCCATGAGGAGGTAGTTGCCTGCGAAACCGAAATACCGGAAGCGGCTCCACCGTTTTACTTTTGGTGAGAGGATCGAAAAGGCACGTCCGATACTGGCTTTGCTGCCGCGCCCGATCGTAAATTCACAGACGAGGATCGGAAAACCCAGAGCCGCCAGACAGATCAGATAAATGATAATAAAGATCGCACCGCCGTTGTTTCCGCAGATGTACGGGAATTTCCAGACATTTCCGAGTCCGACCGCACAGCCGGCAGATACCAGAATGAAACCGAGCCTGGATGCAAAATGTTCACGTCCGTTTTCTTTCATCTGAATGTTTGAACCGCAGATCACACCCCTGACAGCGGGAGAAAGAGCAGTTCTCTCCTTTCTTTAAATCCTTTCCTCAGGACAGCTGTTTATGAAAAATTTATATTTATTCCAGTATATAGGCAGATGTACTTTTATTCAAGTGTTTGAAGTAAAGAATGAAAAAATTACATGTCAGCAATCATAAAATTATTAAAAATTAATAAAATATATTTCGGAAATTTTATGACTTCTTTACTTGACAAACAGGAAGAAATCTGCGGAAATATAATTGAAGGGGAGATTCGGTAACTTATCGATTGGGGTCATCGGGACCCTCACAGAATACAGAGGAGAAGCGGCTCTGCGGATCCTTTGTACCACCGAGGCGAAAGGAGGCTTTATTATGAAAAAAGCAAAACGTTTTTCGGCGGCTTTTCTGGCAATCGTACTGGTTCTGTCCATGGTGGTGTTTGCGCCGGCAGCGGTCAGAGCAGAAGGACAGTACACCGTATCTTTTGATTCAAAGGGAGGATCCGAGGTCAAAAGCATCACTGCGGATGCAGGACAGCTGATCCAGAAACCCGAGAATCCGACGAAGGAAGAATATACATTTGCAGGCTGGTATACGGACAGCAAATATAAAGACAGATGGGATTTCGAAGAAGATGTCATGCCGGACGGAAATCTCACGCTGATCGCAAAGTGGGTCACGGGAGAGGAAGCTGCGGCACTTGCGGATGAATATGCTGAGGAAGGCAGCGGAAACGGGGAAGATCCTGTATGGGACGAGACATATGTACCGGAGACCGATCCGTACATTCCGGATCAGGACGTGTATGATGTGACAGAGACCGATCCGTA
>JABUSX010000453.1 GCA_021442545.1 Eubacterium sp.
TTCGAAGATACCCCGATCATGGCTGCTTCCATCATGGACGGCGATCTTGATCTTGAAATCGTAGAAGGTTCCGAAAACGAAGGTGCCGGCTATGGCTTTGCTGTTTTCAACAAAAACAACCAGGCTCTGGTCGATGCTTTCAATGCTGGCCTGAAGAACATTCAGGAAGACGGCACCTACGATGAGATCGTTGCAAGCTATCTGGGAGAATAATTTTTTCAGATAAAGTGCATATAAAATTGTTCGTATGGGGCACAGGAGTCACTTCCGGTGCCCCTTTGTCTTAAAGGAGTTCCCATGATCCAAATTATTTCTGATTACGGCGGCATGCTTCTGAAAGCAATGGGGCAGACGCTGCTTCTGACGCTGCTCGGTCTGTTGTTCGCCTGCATCCTCGGCCTGCTTTTCGGCATCCTGAGTGTTATGCGCAGCAAGGTCTGCAACGTGATCGCAGCCATCTTCGTCAACGTGGTCCGCGGTGTTCCGCTGATCGTTCTGGCGTATTTCATTTATTTCGGTATTCCTTACGGATTCAACAACATTCTGAACATGAAGTTCACTCTTACAGCCCTGCAGGCAGGTACGGCCGCCCTGGCCCTGAACTGCGGTGCCTACATGGCTGAGATCATCCGCGGCGGTATCCAGGCCGTCGATCCGGGCCAGATGGAAGCGGCCAGAAGCCTTGGTCTTCCGTACTGGCGCGCACTGCAGAGAGTTGTTCTTCCGCAGGCGATCAAGATCATGATCCCGAGCATTATCAACCAGTTCATCATCACCCTCAAGGACAGCTCGATCCTTTCCGTCATCGGATTCCCGGAACTGGTCAATACAGCCAAAAACGTTGTGGCAATCTCGTTTAAATCCCTTCAGACATGGGCCGTTGTTGCCATCATGTACCTCATCGTCATCCTGATCCTTTCCAGGATCTCGAAGTGGCTTGAAAAACGGCTGAGTTATGACGGCAAGCTGATTATGGGGCGCGGCAAAGTACATCGGAGGAGAAAGTTGAAAAATGCATGAAGAAAGCAAGCAGGTGAAGATCCATGTGGAACACCTGAAAAAGAATTTCGATGATCTTGAAGTTCTGAAGGATATCAGTATAGATATTACACAGGGCGAAGTTGTCGTGGTGATCGGGCCGTCCGGCTCCGGTAAGTCGACCTTCCTTCGCTGCCTGAACAGACTGGAAGAGATCACGGGCGGAAAGGTCGTGATCGATGGCTACGATATCACGGATAAGACCGTTGATATCAACAAGGTGCGTGAAAACATCGGAATGGTCTTCCAGCACTTCAATCTTTTTGCCAACATGAATGTCATGCGCAACCTGATGCTTGCGCCGGTGGATACGAAACGGTGCTCGCAGGAAGAAGCGCAGCAGCGTGCGAACGAAATGCTGGCGCGGGTCGGTCTTTCGGAAAAAGCCAATGTCTTCCCGGCACAGCTCTCCGGCGGACAGAAGCAGCGTGTTGCGATCGCCAGAGCCCTTTGCATGCGTCCGGATATCATGCTCTTCGACGAGCCGACGTCCGCTCTCGACCCGGAAATGGTCGGTGAGGTTCTGGCCGTTATGAAGCAGCTTGCTTCGGAAGGCATGACCATGGTCGTCGTTACGCACGAGATCGGGTTCGCCCGCGAAGTGGCAGACCGCGTCATCTTCATGGCAGACGGGTACATCGTGGAAGAAGGAACGCCCGAACAGGTCTTCGGCAATCCGCAGAATGAACGCACGCAGGATTTCCTGAGCAAGGTGCTGTAAAGCATATTTCAGGAAATGATTCTGCGGCAGCAGAGAAAAGAATAAGATGCTGCTGAAAAAGCGGCAGACAAAAACTCCGGCATGAGATTCACGCCGGAGTTTTTTATACGGGAATTTTCAAAAATCCTGTTTTAGAAATTCTCCAGAGAATTACCTGCGCAGAGCTTTGGAAATTTTCTGCACAGAGCTTTGGAAATCTTCTGCACAGAGTTTTGGAAGATTTCTGCTCACATCTTCCTGGGTTCGGGGTAATCCACACCGGCCGTATCGACGGTCATGCTCTTGATCCGCTGTGTTTTCACCGGGCGGTCCATGAAGTCGGTCTCGCCTTCCGCGATCTTGTTGACGACTTCGAGGCCTTCAAAGACCTGTCCGAAGGCGGCATACTGTCCGTCCAGATAGGGAGCGGCCTTGTGCATGATGAAGAACTGGCTGCCGGCGGAATCCGGAACATTTGTCCGTGCCATGGAGAGGGTGCCCTCGTTGTGGCGGAGCTGGTTGTCGAAGCCGTTTCCGGAGAATTCGCCGGGGATTCTGTAGCCCGGGCCGCCTGTGCCGGTGCCTTCCGGGTCGCCGCCCTGGATCATGAAGTCTTTGATGACGCGGTGGAAGATCAGACCGTCATAAAAACCCTTCCTGATCAGGCTGATAAAATTGTTGACCGTATTCGGAGCGATGTCCGGATACAGTTCTGCTTTCATGATGTCGCCGTTTTCCATGGTGATGGTTACGATAGGATTTGCCATTTTCTTAAGTCCTTTCTATGTGTCTTTTATGATCATGTAAATTTAATTTTTAAATTTATTTATTTATCCTCAAACGGGAAGTGATAGGGCAGATTCAGCCTGTCGCGGACGTCGCAGAGATCCTTCTGCACGGATTCGCCGACCGGCACGCCTTTATCCTTGCGTTCGAGCCATACAAGGTATTCTTTTTCACCGGCCGTGTAGATGCGGTCCGAGCCGGGGGCTTTTTTCGAAGCCCGCAGGGCGCGGCAGATCTCGCCGGCCGTTTTCCGGAAGACTTCTTCTCCGGAGAAGGCATTTGTATCGGCAACGAAGAAAAAGTGTCCGAGGTGGTACAT
>JABUSX010000097.1 GCA_021442545.1 Eubacterium sp.
TCTTCCGCCTGTTGATCCTGCACAACTGCAGATTACAAATCCTGGTTATCTCCAGATACTGTATTCTGGTTTTCCGCATCCTTTGCATCTTCAGGTTCGGCATCCTGCTTCTCTGCGGTTTCCGCATTCTGTACATCTGCAGATTCAGCATCATTTTCTTCCGCCGTTTCCGCATCCTTTGTATCTGCGGATTCGGCATCCTTTTCTTCTGCCGATCCTGCATCCTTCTCTTCTGCAGATTCGGCCTTCTTTTCTTCTGCAGATTCGGCATCCTGCCCTTCTGCTTTCTTCACATCCTGTTCTTCTTCGGTTTCGGCATCTTCACCGGATTCTTCATCAAATTCCTCATCCCACTCTTCATCCTCGTCTTCCTCATATCTGGCGTCACGAAGCTCGCCTTCCACCTTGGAAACATAGAGAATCCCGTTGAGATGATCGAACTCATGGCAGCAGGCACGGGCAAGCAGTCCCTCTGCTTCAAGTTCAAATTCTTTCATATGGATATCCAGCGCACGGACCTTCACTTTTTCGGGGCGCGTCACTGTGCCGACCTTTCCCGGAACGCTCAGACATCCCTCCGTGCCCGTCTGTTCACCCTCTGACTCAATAATTTCGGGATTAATGAACACATAATCGTTTTCCCCATCCACATTGACGATCGCAATGCGGCGCAGCACGCCCACCTGCGGCGCAGCCAGTCCGACCCCGTAGGCGTTCCGCATCGTTTCGATCATATCCACGATCAGCATCTTCAGACGCGGCGTCAGGATTCCCACCGGTCTGCTCGTCTTTTCAAGAATCGGGTCTCCCTCAATACGGATCTCTCGAAGTGCCATGTTTTTATCCTCCCGTTTTTTCGTTTTCTCGTTTACTTACGGATTCAGCTCATAGGTGAAGCGGATCTTATTGAAGCCGCTGTTGATTGCAATATATTTCTCCGCCAGCAGGCGCAGGCGGATCATCTCCTTCATGGGATCTGCGGTTCCGGACGCTCCGCGCACATACAGCACGACATAAAAAACGTCTTTTTTTCTGGAAACCGGTTCCGGCGCCGGTCCGATCACCCGTTCCGGCGGAAGCAGGCGAAGCAGAAAATTCTTCAGTGCCTCCATGGCTCTCTGCAGCTGTGCCTCATCCGCAGAAGAAGCATGAATGGCCAGCATCTGCTCCGCGGGAGGATACCCTCCAAGTTCGCGGACCGCGATCTCATCTTCATAAAAGGCTTCGTAATCCTGCTGAACGGCCCGCGTGATGCATTCGTGTTCCGGATGAAACGTCTGGATCACCGCTTTTCCGGGGCGGTCCCCGCGTCCCGAGCGCCCGACCGCCTGAACAAGAAGCTGAAAGGTTCTCTCCTGCGAACGATAGTCGCTTGCAAAAAGAGAAAGATCTGCCGCCAGTACGCCGACCAGGGTCACATCCGGAAAATCATGTCCCTTTACGATCATCTGCGTCCCGATCAGAATATCCGCTTCATGCCTCGAAAAGCGGCCTAACAGCTCCGAATAATCCCGTTTATGACGCGTCGTATCCGCATCCATGCGAAGGATACGGGCATCCGGGAAAAGCCGTGCAGCGTCCCGTTCGACCTTTTCCGTCCCGCACCGAAACCCGCGGATATGCGGTGAACCGCAGGAAGGGCAGACCTTCGGCTGAGGGATCCGGTAGCCGCAGTAATGACAGACCATCATGCCGTCCCGGTGCAGCGTCAACGACACGTTGCAGTGCCGGCAGGTCACGACATGGCCGCATGAATGGCAGGTATGTACAGAAGAAACGCCCCGCCGGTTCAGAAAGAGCATCGCCTGCTCCTTCCTCTCCAGACACTCACGCATGGCCGACTCCAGCTCTGTGCTGATGATCGACATATTTCCGATGCGGCTTTCCGCCTTCATGTCCACGATCCGTACATCCGGAAGTTCCGCGCGGCCAAACCGTTTTTCCAGTTTCAGCAGCGCATACTCTCCACGGCGCGCCCGCCAGCAGCTGTCCAGGGACGGCGTTGCCGACCCGAGAACAAGATGGGCACCCTCCTCCTTTGCACGGAAAAGCGCCGCCTCCCGGCAATCGTACCGCGGCATCGTCTCGCTGCGGTAAGCCGGCTCCTGTTCTTCATCGATCACGATCAGGCCCGTATGCGGAAACGGCGCGAAAAGAGCCGAGCGCGGTCCGATCACCAGCTTCGCCTCTCCGCTTTTCATACGTTCAAACTGACGCGTACGCTCTCCGTGGCTCATCCGGGAATTCATCACCGTCACATCATCTCCGAAACGGCGGCGAAAACGGCGGACCATCTGCCAGGAAAGTGCGATCTCCGGGATCAGCAGAATCACCTGTTTCCCCTCTGAAAGAACGCGGGAAGCAAGTTCCATATAGACTCTCGTTTTTCCGCTCCCCGTCACGCCCTGCAGAAGGACAGGACGGTCAAACGTTTCCCATTCCTTCAGGATTCCGGCAAGCACATCCTCCTGCTCTTCCGAAAGCGGCATCTCCGAACCCCCGGAAACCGGATCCTCCGAAGGGTCCTCTGCCGTCCCGCGGAAACGCGTACGCTCCCTGACAGGCAGCACAGCTGTCAAAGCCTGCTGCATCGTCGAGCCATAGGTCTGCTTCATCCAGGCCGCAACCCGAATCAGCCGGCTCTCCGCCGGCATCTTTTTCCCGGAAAGAGAATCGATCTCACGGATCCGCTCCACTTCGATCGAAGGCGCATCAGACAAACCGATCACATAGCCTTCACGCATCCCGTTTCCGAAAGGAATCTTCACGGCACTTCCGACCGCAATCTGATCCCGCAGCGAATCCGGGATCCGATACTGAAACTCCTTATCCAGACTCGCA
>JABUSX010000132.1 GCA_021442545.1 Eubacterium sp.
CCCTGTCCCCCTGTCATCGCGGCAATTTCGCGAAGCTCTTTTTCCAGAACCGTCAGGTACTCTCCCGTTCGTTTCTTCCAGACTCCCAGAGGATGCGAGCCGAAGGAACAATAAAGACAGATCGTCGGACAAAACGGAATGCCTATGTATAAACTGTATCCTGTCTCCGGACGGATCGGATCCAGCAGTTCTTTTTCCCTCTTTGCGATCTGCAGTGCAAGCTGCCGCTTCTGTTCGCTGACATGCCAGGTCTCCTGCATGTAGGAGAGGATCTCCGGATCGGACATTCCCTGCTTCATCAGACCGCTGACCAGCATCACCGGCCGGATCCCGGTGAGGTCTCCCCAGGGCAGCTCCCTTTGCGTCAGTGCCGAAAGCATCTGATACAGAAGACGTTTCACCTCATTTTTTACCTTTGCAGGATCATCCGGATCGGAAAGAGGCAGAGTCCTGCGGCAAAGAACGGGGTCATCGGAACCGGTCAGCAGGCGCGCACCGCAGGCGGAACCGCTGATCTCCAGATCCGCAGAAGCACTTCCTTCTTCTTCACTCCGTATCCGGATACGAAACAGGACATCTGCCTCTGAGATCTCCTCTTCACTGTATACCGTGCGGATCTGTGCAGAGGGCAGAAATGCCCTGATCAGCGTATACAGATCATATTCGAGCTTGTGTTCGGAAAGAAAAAGAATGATCTCAGGGTGCAAGCGGGTTTATCCTCTTTTCAACTTTGATCGACGTAAACATTTCATGTCCCGGACAGACATTCACATCATCCGGCAATTCCGTGAGCAGACGATGAATACTCTTTACCATATCCGAAGAACTGGATGTTGCGAAATCCACACGTCCGTGGGATCCGTAAAACAAGGTGTCACCGCTGAAAAGAATCTGCTGCTCCGGAAAATAGTAACAGCAGCTTCCCTGTGTATGTCCCGGCGTATGCAGGACCTGAATGGCAAAGCCTGCAATATTCAGTTCTTCTCCGTCCCTTACAAGGATATCTCCTTTCAGGGAAACGGATGTCCCGAGACTCCCGGAAAGATTCAGGTTCGGATCCTCCAGAACCTCTTCTTCACTTTCTTCCAGATAGATCGGAATGTGATAGGTATCCCGGATCTTTTCTGCCGCCATAATATGGTCAAAATGTGCATGCGTCAGCAGGATCGCCGCCGGCTTTCCTTCCATTTCATCGATCTTCCGGATGATCCGTCCGGCTGCATCTGCCGGATCGATCACGATCATTTCCTTTGTTTCCCGGTTCTGAAGCAGGTACACATTTGTCTGAACCATGCCCAGCACCAGATTCTGAATGACAAGCTCTGCCATGTTTTTTCTCCTGTTTTCTCCGTGTATCGCCTGTTTCCGATGAAGTATGCATCTTCAGAATGTGCGGAATCTGTTTCCGATGAAGTAAGCGTCTTCAGAATGTGCAGAATCCGTTTCCGTACAGCTGACCGGATTCCGCAGAGGGTCAGCCCTTATTCCTTTCTATATCAAGAACACTTTCGATCTGCCTCATTTTGTGAGTCAGCTCCCGCAGCTGTTCCCTGTTTTTTACGGAAAATGACATGTCGATCGTAGCCGTTCCCTTGCGGCTCGTACGGACATTGATGGATGAAATATCGATCTTCCGTTCCGCAAAAATTTTGGAGATATCGACCAGAAGACCGGTACGGTTATTCGCATAAACGATGATCCCGACGATGTAATTTTCCTTTTCGTCCGGTTCCGGCGCCCACTCTGCCTCGATCAGACGGCTTTTATCACTTTCCGGCATATTCAGGATGTTGATGCAGTCTGTCCGGTGGATCGTGACGCCTCTTCCCCGGGTAACAAAACCGACAATTTCATCTCCGGGGAGCGGGCTGCAGCACTGCGAAAAACGCACCGCCACGTCATTTGCCCCCTGTACGACGATTCCGCCGTGAAGACCGGAAAGATCCGTTTCTTCCTGTTCTCTGACCTGGTCCAGAACATCCTGATCGACCATTTTCAGACGACGTTCCTTCTTCCAGGCTTCAACCAGCCTGTTCAGAACCTGTCCTTCTTTCAGGCCGCCGTGTCCGATGGCCGCCAGAACGGAATCCCAGTCATTGAAACCATATTTCCGGAAGATGACTTCCATAAATTCCGGCTTCAGCAGCTCACTCAGATGCCTGTTCTTCGAATGGGCATACTCGGCAAGCATGTCTCTGCCCTTGTTGATATTGTCTTCCTTGCGTTCCTGGCGGAACCAGCGGTTGATGCAGTTCTTCGCCTGGGGGCTTTTGACAATGGAGAGCCAGTCACGGCTCGGCCCCTTCGCATTCTGGGAAGTCAGGATCTCGACACGGTTTCCGTTGTGGAGCTTTGTTTCGATCGGAACCAGCATGCCGTCGATCCGGCAGCCTACCATACGGTTGCCTACGGCAGAATGGATCATATAGGCAAAGTCGATCGCACAGGACCCTTTCGGAAGCGTGACCACATCACCGGCCGGAGAAAGACAGTAAACGGAATCGTGAAAAAGATTCAGTTCACCTTTCAGAAGGTTCATGTATTCACGGTTGTCATTCATATCCTGCTGCCATTCCAGGATATGACGCAGCCAGTTCAGTTTTTCTTCTTCCAGATCCGTTCCCGAACTGTTCCTGCCTTCGGAAGCTTCTTTGTATTTCCAGTGCGCCGCCACACCATATTCCGCAATGCGGTGCATGTCATAGGTGCGGATCTGCACCTCAAAAGGCCGCCCTTCCGGACCGATCACCGTCGTATGCAGGGACTGATACATATTTTCCTTATGCATCGCAATGTAGTCCTTGATACGCCCCGGAACCGGCGTATACATTTC
>JABUSX010000306.1 GCA_021442545.1 Eubacterium sp.
AACTTGTTGTCTAGTAATAATGTTATTTACGGTTTTCAAGTCGCATATGATGAGGAAAAACAGGCCGCTCTTTTTGCGGGACAGATCCGCGATGAACTCGGAAAACGGCTCGGACTTCTCGAAGAAAACGCGTTCCGCTTCTGCTACATCAACGACTTCCCGATGTATGAGTGGGATCCTGATGAAAAGAAGATGGCGTTCACGCATAATCCGTTTTCCATGCCGCAGGGCGGAATGGAAGCGCTTGAAACGAAGGATCCGGAAGAGATCCTGGCATGGCAGTATGATATCGTCTGCAACGGAGTTGAGCTTTCTTCCGGTGCCGTGCGGAACCATGATCTTCCCACAATGATCAAGGCTTTTGAGATTGCAGGCTACACGAAGGAAGAACTGAAAGCGAAATTCTCGGCTCTGTACGACGCCTTCCAGTTCGGTGCGCCGCCTCATGCCGGCATGGCACCGGGAATCGACCGGATCATCATGCTGCTGCGCGGCGAAGATAATATCCGGGAAGTAATTCCTTTCCCGATGAACGGAAATGCACAGGATATGATGTGCCGGGCACCGGGCGAAGTTTCCGAGATGCAGCTGCGTGAGGCGCACATCCGGGTTCGGGATTAAGAAGAACTGACAGGACAATGGGGAATGTCCGTTAATGAGGAATCTGATGACTTGGAATCGGCATTGTGTTCTGAACCGTAGATGCTGCTTCGGGAGATGACGGGTAATGAAGACGGATGCCGGCACAGAGGGGGAGTGCAGCGTGATCCAGGATATCTATCCCAAAACGTATCATAATGAATACGAGCATAAAAAGCCGGACGAGGACGCGGCGATTCTGATCTATCAGGGGCAGCGCTGTCTGATGCATGTAGACCGCGACGGAGAGGTGCTGTTTCCGGAAAAAAGGGAGTGTCAGGGGAAGTTGTATTACACGTATCTTTTCCGGATCGATGACGAAGAATACTATCTCGGCAGATATCTCTCGGAAAAAGAGGTGGAGCCGCTTCTGAAGAAGGGATTTAAGTGGGAAGATATCCGTGAATTCAGAACCGGAGAGCCGCGCGACAGATGTTTTGCCGGAGTCACGGGCTTTCAGCTGGGCGACTGGTACCGCCGTCATATTTACTGCGGCAGCTGCGGGGCGGTTCTGGAACACGACGAAAATGAACGGATGCTGCGCTGTCCGGAGTGCGGAGAAATGTATTATCCGCAGATCTGCCCGGCCGTGATCGTAGGCGTGATCAACAACGGCAGGATCCTGATGAGCCACTATCGCGGCAGATCATTCAAGAAGTTCGCTCTGATTGCCGGTTTTAATGAATCCGGTGAATCGATCGAGCAGACGGTGCACAGGGAAGTGATGGAAGAAGTAGGGCTTCCCGTGACGGGACTTCGATATTACAAGAGTCAGCCCTGGGCATTTTCCGATACCCTCCTGATGGGCTTTTTCTGTGAGCTGGAGGGTTACAACGACAAGATCACACTGGATCAGGAAGAACTGCTGGAAGCCGGCTGGTATCTTCCTTCGGAAATACCGGAAGACACGGACAGGGCTTCTCTGACCGGAGAAATGATGAGTCTGTTTCGGGAATGTGACGGCGAACTGCCGATCGAATTTCCGGAAAGATTCGAACAGATGGAAGACAACAGGCACATCCGCACGGGTCTGTTCCGAAAAAAACGCAGATAAAAGAATGCAGGCAGTATTGCCGTTATGAAACGGAGGAATCTCTTATGCGCATTCTCGTAACCGGGGGAGCCGGATATATCGGCAGCCACACCTGTGTGGAACTTCTGCAGGAGGGGTACGAGGTCGTCATCATGGACAACCTCTCCAATTCAAGCAGAAAGGCGGTCGACCGGATTGAGGAGATCACCGGAAAGACAGTGGCTTTTTATGAGACCGACATGCTGGATCCGGCAGGGCTGAAAGCTCTTTTCGATGCGGAAAAGATCGATGCCGTGATCCATTTTGCGGGTCTTAAGGCCGTGGGTGAATCCGTTTCGAAGCCGATGGAATACTACCAGAATAATATTTCGGGTACGCTGAATCTTTGCTTCGCAATGCGGGATCATCAGGTAAAGAATATCATCTTCAGTTCCTCGGCAACCGTTTACGGTGATCCTGCGGAAATACCGATCACGGAAAACTGCCCGAAGGGCGTCTGCACGAATCCCTACGGATGGACAAAACATATGCTGGAGCAGATCCTGACCGATATCCATACGTCTGATCCGGAGTGGAATGTCGTTCTCCTGCGTTATTTCAACCCGATCGGCGCCCACGAGAGCGGACTGATCGGAGAAGATCCCAAGGGTATTCCGAATAACCTTCTGCCCTATGTGGCACAGGTTGCAATCGGCAGACTGCCCGAGGTCGGCGTCTTTGGTGATGATTACGATACGCCGGACGGAACCGGCGTGCGGGACTACATCCACGTTGTGGACCTGGCAAAGGGTCATGTAAAGGCCATGACCAGACTTGAGCCCGGAAGCGGCGTTTCCGTTTATAATCTCGGAACGGGGCAGGGCTACAGCGTGCTGGATGTCATCAGGGCCTACGGAAAAGCCTGCGGCCACGATGTTCCGTACACGATCAGACCCAGACGCCCCGGCGACATAGCCGCATGTTATTCTCTGCCGGATAAGGCCAGGGAAGAGCTTGGCTGGGAAGCCGCGTTCGGACTGGATGAGATGTGCCGCGATTCCTGGAACTGGCAGAGCAGGAATCCGGACGGATACAGGAGCTGACCGTAAGAATCGTCTGAGGAGAACACGTATGAAATCTACGAGCGGAACGAGTAAGAAAACCACGGGCAGGC
>JABUSX010000331.1 GCA_021442545.1 Eubacterium sp.
GTTCTTCGATGCGGTGTGCGCTCCAGCCGACGATCCTTGCGATCGCAAACATCGGCGTATAAAGCTCCAGCGGAAGATCCAGCATACTGTATACAAAGCCGCTGTAAAAGTCGATGTTGGCCGTGACGCCCTTGTAGATATGACGTTCCCCTTCGATCAGTTTTTTCGAAAGGCGCTCCACCATCGAATACAGAACGAAATCATCCTCGCGGTCTTTTGCCAAAGCCAGTTTTTCCACATAGCTTCGGAAGACCTCCGCACGCGGATCGGAAATGGAATAAATGGCATGACCCATTCCGTAGATCAGGCCCTTTCTGTCAAACGCTTCCTTGTTCAGTATTTTCCGAAGGTATTCTTCGACCTCTGCCTCGTCCTTTGTATCCCGGACCTGGCGGCGCAGATCGTTGAACATTTTCACGACCATGATGTTGGCTCCGCCGTGTTTCGGTCCCTTCAGAGAACCGAGTGCAGAAGCGATCGTCGAATAGGTATCCGTTCCGGACGAAGTAACCACATGCGTGGTGAAGGTCGAATTATTACCGCCGCCATGTTCCATATGCAGCACGAGAGCCAGATCCAGAACACGTGCTTCGATCTCCGTATACTTTTTATCCGGCCGCAGCATCCGAAGAATATTCTCCGCCGTAGAAAGGACGCGCAGCGGGCGGTGGATATACAGACTTTTATCCTTTACGTAGTGGTTGTAGGCGTGATAACCGTAGACCGAAAGCATCGGAAAGACGGCGATCAGCGTCAGGCACTGACGAAGCACGTTCTCAAGAGATGTGTCCTCTGCATTTTTATCATAGGAATACAAGGTAAGCACGCTTCGTGAAAGCGTATTCATCATATCCTTGCTCGGTGCCTTCATGATCACGTCCCGTACAAAATACTTCGGCAGCTGCATCTGATTTTTCAGGATCGCATTGAAATCATCCAGTTCTTCAAAAGTCGGGAGCTTTCCGAACAGAAGGAGATAGGCAACCTCCTCAAAGCCGAACCGACGCTCCGCCCCAAAGCCCTTTGTCAGGTCCTTGATATCGATCCCGCGGTATTCCAGAAGGCCTTCTCTGGGAATCCGTTTTCCGTCCACCTCATCAAAAGCCACAATGTTGGAGATATGCGTCAGACCTGTAAGAACGCCTTTTCCGTTCCGGTCACGCAGACCGCGTTTTACATTGTTTTGGTCATAAAGATCTTTGTCGATCGTGGTCGCCGAAACACATTTCCGGACCAGTTCATTTAAAGTGGGGGCCGCATGCATAGAAAATGGCATTGCACAATCCTCCTTCTGTAATTCTGCTTCCGATAACTTCCGAATCTTTCTCAAAACATACCCGGCCCATCTGCGGTCGGGTTAATTTCGCTGCCGGTTTATGCCTGGCGGTAATCTGACAGAAATTCCCGTATCCGTCCGCAGGCCGTTATGAGGGTCCGCCTGTGGGGAAGAAATACGATCCGGAAATGATCCGGCTGCTGCCAGTTAAAGCCTGTTCCCTGCACGATCAGAACTCCTTTGCTGCGAAGCAGATCATAGGCAAAAGTCATGTCGTTCGTAATATTGAATTTCTCCGTATCCAGCTTCGGAAAAATATAAAATGCCGCTTTTGGCTTCACGGCGGAAAGACCCGGGATATCCGAAATCAGATCACAGATGCACTCTCTCTGTTCATAAAGTCTTCCGCCCGGCTTCAGATGTTCCTGGCATCTCTGAATACCGCCGAGAGCCGTCTGAATAATAGACTGAGCCGGCACGTTGGAACAAAGCCTCATATTGGAGAGCATATTGATACCTTCGAGATAATCTTTTCCGAGAGCCTTATTTCCGCTGATGATCATCCACCCGACACGGAAACCGGCTATCATATGCGATTTGGAAAGACCGGAGAAGGTGATGCAGAGAAGATCCGGTGCGAGTGTCGCAATGGACACATGCTCGCTTCCGTCGTAGATCAGCCGGTCATAGATCTCGTCGCTGAACAGGATCAGCTGATGTTCCCTTGCAAGCTTTACGATATCTTCGAGAACGCTCCTCGGATAGACTGCACCGGTCGGATTATTCGGATTGATGATGACGATCGCCTTCGTACGGTCTGTGATCTTGCGGCGCATATCCTCGATATCCGGAACCCAGTCCGACTGTTCGTCACAGATATAGTGTACGGCCTTGCCGCCGGAAAGGGTGGCACAGGCGGTCCAGAGCGGATAATCCGGCGCCGGGATCAGGATCTCATCCCCGTCGTTCAGAAGTGCCTGCATACAAAGATTGATCAGCTCACTCACACCGTTTCCGGTGTAGATATCCCGGATATCGATCTCCGGAAAATGTTTCAGCTGATAATACTGCATGATGGCCTTACGTGCCGAAAACAGACCGCTGGATTCGGAATAACCCTCGCAGTCCTTCACATTCCGCTTCATATCGTGAATGATCTCATCAGGCGCTTCAAAACCGAAGGGGGCCGGATTTCCGATATTAAGCTTGATGACCTTTCTGCCCTCTTCCTCCATCCGTGCCGCCTCTGCAACGACCGGACCACGGACATCATAAAGAACATTATCTAGTTTGGAAGATTTGGAAAATGTTCGCATACGTAAGCCTCTTTTCACAAAAATTGAATTTCTATTATAGCATCCCGGCAGACTTCAGTCAAAAACCGCTCTGTCCGATGCTGCAGCCTCGACCCGTTACGAAAAAGCGCCTCTCCTTTTCTGCCCCGGAATCATTCTGCCGTTTTCCGTCACGGAACAGCCCGAAGAATCAGTTCAGAAGTTTTTTCAGCTCATCCATGAAGGTATTGGCGTCTTT
>JABUSX010000068.1 GCA_021442545.1 Eubacterium sp.
CTTTCGGCCGTGTACATGGCAAGGCGGACCACGTTGGCACCCCAGTTTCTGATTTCATTGAACAGATCCTGATTCACGTAATCCGGAAACCAGGACAGGCCGTGCGTGCTGATCCCCTTGAGCTGTATGCGGCTTCCGTCGGCCGCCAGAAGGTACAGATCTTCAACACGCAGCTGACCCGCTTCATCCGGACCCGGAAGCGGGCCTGCAGTTTTATTCAATTGATCATCCCCGGGAGAAAAACTGAATTCAGGGTCGATCTCGATTTCGGGACTGCCGCCGGATCCGGATTTCGCAACCGCATCGGTACGGTTTCCGGATCCGGAGTTCGCATCTGCCTCCGTGCGGTTTGCGGATCCGGATATAATATTTTCTTCTCTTGCTGCAGCATTCTTATTTTCAGCCTTGGCGCAGGCACATACAGATGCAGCGAGTATCAGTATAACTATCAGCGACAGAAGAATTCTTCCGGTTCTCTTTCCTTTTTTTCTCATCCTGTTACGGTCCTTTGAAATGGAGAACATATGAAATACCGGCAATTTACCTTATATATTCGAAAACAGAGAGCAGCTTCCGATACACCGGTTAATTGAGGGACATATGAAAATCCGTTTATTTATCGTGTATATCCGCGAACGGACAGTGCTTCCCGATACACTGGTTATTCTTTGAAGAAAACGTACAGATGATATCCGAGCTTTCCATTTCCACGCCGAAATGTTGCTTCACAAAATCAATTGCGGCGGAAATGGACAGATACGAATCGCGTTTGCAGCACCGCGGGCCTCCGACCGATCCGATCTCATCCAGGGACTTTGACGTCATCTTATGTGACAATGCAAAGGGTTCTCCGGCGAGCGGCGTAGACCCGGAAATGATGGAAATAAACATCCCGCTGCTGATACCCGCACCGCAGGCACCCCAGAATCCGCAGGCACCGCCCGGTACACTCTGCCCACGGTTCTTCATCTCAGTCAGTGCCTTTGAAAGATCGATATCTCCGCCCGCGTTCCGGTAAGCGGTAAGCAGGGCGGCTCCGACCATGATGTGATGCTCCGGTCCGTGCATATGGCAGAACGGAAGCTTCATCATTTTGTTTAGGATTTCAACCGGATCCTTTGATGTTTCTGACAGACAGACGCCGAAAATGCTGTCGATCCCCTTTGTGTGACAATCATTGCAAACGTAGTGTCCGTTGACACATTTCGTCTTGCTGAGTTCTTTTTTATGGCAGATCGCACACTCCATCAGGATATCTTCCTTGAGATACTCAAGTGGAGCCTTACAGATCAGACACTCTTCCTTCATTCGCTTCCCCTTTTCTTATTTCTGCACACAGTACTTCCCAATACGATCATGACGACAATATCCGTAAAGATAAGTCCCAACAGAATATATGCAAAATAGGCGGGTAGGATATGCTCAAAAAGCCCTGCGATCAGAAAAAGTGCCGCAATAACCGCCATTCCGACACCGGTTACTCTGCAAAGTTTCTTTTCGTTATACTGCGCTTTCTTTTCCTTGCCCTCCGTGTTGTAGCCGGCAATCAGGTTTGCCCCGTGCCCTGAAAGAAGCACTATGCTCAGAACTGTAATCACTAAAAAGGCGGCCCAGAGAACCCAGCCTGGACCTGTCGAAACATCCTGCATCGTCATGATCAGTATCCTCGCTTTCTGACATTACGCCTCAGTATCCTCGTCCGGCGCCTGTCCGTCATGAGCAAGCCATCTGCATTCACTCATTTCCATATGGGTAAACACTGCTGTAAAGGATGATTCCTCAGGGCTGCAAGCATAGATACCAAAACGGACATCCCCTTTTGCCTCCCACATATGACAGACACGCATCTGTGAAAAATGGATCCCGTCTTTTGAGCATTCGATACAAAAATCATCCTCTCTTCTGCTCAGACGATACCACATAGATTTGATATTGGCAGATATCTCAGTCGTTGCCCAAGCAGAGTAGCCGTGGTTTGTCACAACACTGCCAAGGTGCTGGAAGTCTTCGTTTTCATATTCGATGGATGCCTTCAGCCAGTTCTCACTGTCAAGATACATAACTACGCCGCATTGATCGAATCGGTGGTGACTGTTTTGGAATTCAGTCTTCACTGTAAAAGAGAAATACTTTTCCTTCGCTGTCATCTGAAGAACAGGTGCATTATCATTACGGAAATGATAGTAGGTTCTCTGCCACAGATCCGTATGAGGGGCTGTTGTGATCTCTATCTTTTCTTTGGAAATCTCAAATGCTTCAGGTTTTCTTGTCCACTCAAGAATACTGCTGTTCCATTCCATTGTCTGATCCTCCCTGATCTATTCTGTACCGGGCGATTGCCAGATGTTCCTGTTCTGTCTTAGATATCGCAACGTATTCTGTATTATCGCCAAGATACAGAAAAAGAGCTCTGTTTCCGGATAGTATGCGCTGAAAGATGTTTCTGCATACGGCACATAACTCGAATCCGCATATTCAGCATACACCATATTTGGAATTCGGATAAGAGGATCATTCCATAGATTGCGAAAAGATTCCTTATACTCCATCTTTGTGGTTCAATTGTATTTCTGTATAGCGACTGGAAGTGAACCGTAAGAAAAGACTTGCAAAGAAACCGGTTGAACATTCATTCAGATTATTTCTTTCAGAACAAAATCAACTAATTATTGTCTTGTGTATAGAACAATATTTCCATATAATTATTCTATATACAGAACAGTTTAGGATGATAGGCGGGAATCCTCGGCAATTCAATTGCCGTAGATGAAAGCGTTATACCATGCCCTATGTG
>JABUSX010000012.1 GCA_021442545.1 Eubacterium sp.
TTAAGGTAATATATAATGTTAAGAACGGGGGCTGAAGACGCATGATCCTTTTGACATGGAGGATCATGACGCTGCAGCTGTTGTTTTTCTTTAGAGGAAACTGCTGTTTTTCAACAGGGATTCCGGGCAGAGGAGTCGTTTTTGTTAATTATGTACGGCAGGGTCTTCGTGCAGCTGTTCACACGTATACACTTTAAAAATCAGAGTAAAGTTTTTGGGAGGAATCGTATTCATGAAAAAGAAAACAAAGAAGATTGTGGCCGTTTTTCTGACACTGGCCATAATTCTGTCCATGAGCTTTTCAACTGCCTTCGCGAATGAAGGGGGGGTGGATGCCTCTGCTGATGGTTCTGCAGCAGCAGAAGAAATCTGGGCAGATGATGCCATTGTGATTGAATCGATTGAAAATATAACAGATGATGCAGAGGAACCGGGTGACATTATCACGGATGCGGAAGATACAGATCTTCCGGAAGACGTAATTTCAGAAGATGATACAGACCTTCAGGATCCGCAGGAAGAAGCGGATGAGGATATTTACGTCGATATCGAAGACCTTGAGGAAGTCGATGATGCAGATCCGGATGAGATCATAACGAATGAAATTATTGAAGATGCAGCTGAAGCTGTGGAAGATACGGCTGCAAATACAGAAGCAGATGAATATATAGAAAAAGAAAAGGCAGATGAGCCTGAGAAACAGAGCGATCCGAAAGAAGAGAAGAACGAAGACGGGATCGAAGCACAGGATGCAGAAACGTATAGCCTCATTATTACCAGAGAGGGCACATGCAGTTTCTCCGGAGAATTTTCTCTTAAGGGGGATGACTGGCAAATCTGTATGACAAATTCTACGACTGAAACAAAGAAAGTTGTTCTTGACTATACACTTTCCGGCGGGGATACGGACAGCTGTACGATGACGCTTCCGGAAAACCACTCAGTGTACTCCCTCGCTCCGGGAGCAAGCAAGACGATCGTTTTTGGTGCCGCCCCCACAAGTTCCTATCAGCTGGATCGGCAATTCTATGTAAACGGTACTCTTACCATAACGAAGAGTTACAATATCAGTGAGGTCTATGCAAGCCCCGTCACTGCAAAAGCTGGAACGACTTATGTCGGAAACGGCAAGACCGGATATCCCAGCATGTCGGATCCGACTTATCAGGATCGTTATTATTCCATGACACTTTCAAAGGACAGTGCCGTAAAGATCAGTTATACGGGTGAAGCAGCAAGCGAGATCGGTATCTGCAGGACCGGGCTTACCTTGAAGACCCCGAACTGCACGCAGCTTTCTAATGGCAAGGCTTATATTCTTTCAGCCGGAACATACATCATCCAGGTACGCCCGGCTTCCAATGCAGCCGATAAAGAATATCAGTTCAGATACGATGTGGAAGATATCAACTGGGGATCTTTAAAGGTTCTGTTTAATGACAGCACAAAGACTACTTTTACGGCAGGAAGCCAGGTTTCGTACTCCTATTCGTACACAAAGGGAAGCAATTTCGGTACTGCAAACAGCGTGTCCACTACCGGCATATCCGCAACCAAGGATATGGGAAACAATACGATCAATGCTTCCGCACCGGGGAAATATTACGTAAAAGTAAGTTATTCTATCAAAGCAAATAAAGAGTCTTATAAAACTCCTGTGAAGACTTTTACAAAAACCATGACCGTGAAACCGGCGAAAGCAGCGAAGAGCGGCGATATCACCGGAAGCTATAACAGCATCACGATTCCGGTAAAATCGAACGAAAAATATGGTGATACGTTCATCATTCAGCAGAAATCCGGGACTTCATGGGTAAAAGTCAAAACGGCTGCCAACAAATGCAGCGGCTCGCAGAACATTAAGATTTCAAACCTGAAGGCGAATAAGACCTACTACTTCCGGGTAATCGGATACGATTCGAAAAATAAGCTGAAAGGTACAGCCTCTTCCAGCATTAAGGCAAAAACCTGTGTGAGTACAAAGCCGGTCATCAAGTCAGCTTCCTGCTCGGGTGCAAAGGTGAGCTCCTCGCAGGTATGGCAGAAGGGTTATTGGATCGGAGATACTTATTATCCCGGAAAATATGTGACCGTCTCCGGTACTACTTACACCGTAAAAATTACTTTGAGCAAAGCCGTTTCCGGTACCAGCGGCATGTATATTCAGGTTCTGAACAGTAAGGGCCAGCCGGTAGACGAAGACGGCATCTATGTGAAGGGAACCGGAAAGACATTCACCTTCCAGTTTACGGAGGACGGAAAAAAGGTCATAGGCAGTGCAAGATACCTTCGCGTCCAGCCCTGTTCTTCGGCAAATACCAATATCCGCGGCAAGTATTCCGATAAAAAGGCGGCAACGGTAAGATAATGTCCCCGGCTGCAGACGGATTTCCGGAAGGAAAATGCGTCTGCACGGAATCATGAAACTGAAATAAGTTATTGTGAAAAGAGAGGCCTCTTCGTATGAACGAAGGGGTCTCTTACATTAAAAATCAAACACAGGGGGTTGACAAACAGGAAATATAGTATATTATAAATATATAATCTCTTCAGGAGAGATAATCTTAAAATCAGATCTGATAAGAAAACAAATCAAACGGTAAACCAAAATCAACGGCATATCAGCAGTAAGTCAAATCAAGGTATTCGGCTGAACCAAATCTGCATCAGCGGCAAATATAGTTCCTGATCAACAGCATTGCAGTATCAAATCATATTCGGCCGGATAAATTCTGCATCAAACAGCAAATCCAAATTTCGGCATAGCAGCAATAAAATTACAGATCAA
>JABUSX010000010.1 GCA_021442545.1 Eubacterium sp.
AATTGCAGCAGAACGATATTAAACTGCAGAGGATCCAGTTCCAGTGAACGAAACAGTTCATCCCGGCTTCCTTCAGCCAGATCGGCTCCCGTTATGCTGATTTTTCCCGCCTCATAGGTTTTCCAGGAAGATCCGAACAGCATCAGGTTGGCCGGCACGCTGTCAATGGAGCCGATAAAACCATCTCCCTCATGATTTCCCGTTACATAGAAAAAGACAATATCCGGATGGCTGCGTATGGCATCCAGAACGGCGTTCCCTGCCTTCGCGGAAATCCGGTTCCGGTCAAAAAGATCCCCTGCGATCAGAATGGCCGATACTCTTTCTCTCTGTGCAAAATCCACCATCCGCAGAAAAGTCTGCAGCAGCTCATTTCTTCTTTCCTTCGCTTTTTCGGGCGGCAGGACCGCTGTCATCTTTGCATCCAGATGCAGGTCCGCACAATGAATCAGTTTCATATTCTTCTTCCTGTCCTTCTGTTTTTTTCTTCCGGCCGGATCATTCATCCCGGCCGTAAAATAGGTTACGTTCTGTTTTTTCCGCGCTGTACATCCCGCACCCGTCTACCCATACGGCTGTCGATCTGGTAAACCAGAAAACCCACAACCGTTCCGGCCGCCATGCCGGCCAGTATCAGCACGCCGGAATACCATGCAAGCGGCAGTGTCGGCAGCACCACCTTGGCCACAAGGATCTGTCCCACGTTGTGGACTGCTCCGCCGGCAGAACTGACTCCGATCATTCCGAAACGGCCTGACCGTATCAGAAGCGTCATAACCAGTATGCTGAGTATTGTACCGGACAATCCGTAGACAATACTGAACATATTCCCGAAAAGGAAACCGATCACGACCACACGGATAACGGATACGGCAAGCGCTTCCTTCCACGAATAACGGATCAGAATAAAGAGAATAACGACGTTGCAAAGACCCGGTTTTATCCCGGGAATCCCAAAATTCAGGGGAATCAGAGCTTCCACATATCCGATCAGGACAGCAAGCGCCGTAAGCAGGGCCAGACGTGCCAGCTTTTCCGATGTTGTCTCTCCGTTTTTCAATACTGTATTCATTGCTCCTTTTATCCGGGTGACCTCATCATTTTCCGGAACGGATCTGCTGTTTCTCCCTGTATCCGGATATTCTGCGCGCTCTCACAACCGGATATTTCCGATACTTTTCCTGTCCTGAATTCTTCTCTTCCTTAACCGGAGATCATATCATATTCATCTTTCCCGTCACTGTCAATGATCTGAAGGATCACCTTGTTCGGAAGACAGACGATCGTCCGGCTTCGGTCGGAGATCGGTCTTGAATGTACGCAGATCTCATCCGGACAATCTGCTTTTACCATGAAAACTTCTCCATCCCGTATTTCACAGACGTTCCCGTCTCCGATCTGAATCGTTTTATTTTCGGTCAGGGGATAGACCCCGTAACGTGTGTTTTCGACCAGAATCTCCAGTTTAGGCTGTTTCGAAGCATCCATTCCGCGAAGCACCGGAAATACGATCAGAAAAACAGCCAGCACAGCCGTTGCCGCAAGCAGCAGCGCATCTGCTTTCGTAAACAGTTTTCTTTTGTAATTCGATTTATTTTTCCGAGGCGCCGCTTCCAACAGTAATCCACTCTCCCGTGTGAGCATCGTCCACGAAATACAGCTTCAGCTTCCACCCCTGTTCATCCGCAAGTTTTACGGAAGCTTCTTTGCCGAGCACGATACAGATTGTGGAAAAGGCATCGCAGAGAATATCGTCTTCACCTGTAACAGAAGCCATCTCCAGATCCGTTTCGGCCGGATATCCTGTTTTCGGATCAAGTATATGATGATATAGTATACCATTTTCCTCAAAATAGCGTTCATAAATTCCCGAAGTAATCACACAGCCGTTTTCAATTTCCACGGTGTCCATAGCCGTTCCTTTTTCCGCAAAAGGCTCCTGAAGTCCGATCTTCCACGGAGAACCATCCGGTTTGGCACCGAGAGCACTGACGTTTCCGCCGAGATTCAGCAATGCCGACGTGCACCCCTGCTCCTTCAGATATGCCTTCAGTTTGGCGGAAATATAACCTTTTGCGATTCCGCCGAGGTCGATCTCTGTTTCCGGATCATCAAAGGACACCGTATTGCCGTTCACATGCACTTTTCTGTAATCAACCTTTTTCAGAGCCTCCTGAATCTCTTCTTCCGAAGGCACGGCAGCCTTATCCGATTCAAAATTCCATAAGGTGCGAAGAGGCAGGATCGTGATATCAAAGGCTCCGTCAGAAAGTTCTCCGTAAGTAAGTCCGTATGAAATGGCCGCAGCCAGGTCATCCGATACCTCAACCTGGTCCATCGTCCGATGATTCAGTTTATACAGTTCGCTTTCTTCTTTATGTGCAGAAAGCGTATTCTCCATATTTTCACAGATTTCAAAACACTCCTTCAGCAGGCGGTCCGCATCAGAACCGAAGATCCGGATATCGACAACCGTGTCGAAAAACACATTGCTCCCACTGGCTTCCGTGTCCTTCGAGCTGCCGCAGCCGGACAGACTCAGAAGAAGAAAGGCCAGGATCAGCACAAAGGCCGCACAGCTTCTGCTGTTTTTCTTTCCTGAATTTCCGGTTTTTTTTCTTAATGACCGCATTTTATTTCCTCATTAAAGCTGCCTGATCTTTTGCAGCAGCATAACTTTTTCTCCGACTACATCTTTTCAGCTGCTGATATTTTCTCATTTCGACTGCTGATGTTCTCTCATTTCGACTGCTGATGTTCTCTCATTTCGACT
>JABUSX010000368.1 GCA_021442545.1 Eubacterium sp.
GCGCATATGAGCAGAAGAAATATGCTGCATATGAACAGAAAAGATGCGCTGAAAAGGAACAGAAAAAATGTGCGCATATGAGCAGAAGAAATATGCTGCATATGAACAGAAAAGATGCGCTGCATATGAACAGGAAACGCCGCAGAGATCCGGAAAAGCGGTCCGGAAGAAAGGGATGAAAAATGAACCTCAAGGGAAGAGATTTTTTGACGCTGAAAGACTATTCGAAGGAAGAAATCCTTTATCTTCTGGATCTGGCGGAGGCTTTCAAAGAAAAGAAAAAACGCGGCATTCCGACGGACACGGAACATGGAAAAAACATCGCACTGATCTTCGAAAAAACCAGCACCAGAACGCGTTGTGCTTTTGAAGTGGCCGCACATGATCTCGGGATAAGCACGACTTACCTGGAACCTGCCTCATCCCAGATCGGAAAGAAGGAAAGCATTGCGGATACGGCCCGGGTGCTGGCACGTATGTATGAAGGCATCGAATACCGCGGCTTCGGGCAGAATATTGTGGAAGAACTGGCTGCTTATTCTTCTGTTCCTGTATGGAACGGACTTACGAATGAGGACCATCCGACACAGATGCTGGCCGATATGCTGACCATCCGGGAACATTTCGGACGTCTCGAGGGGCTCCGTCTGGTTTATCTCGGAGATGCCCGTTACAATATGGGTAATTCCTATATGATTACCTGTGCAAAACTCGGTATGCACTTTGTGGCCTGTGCACCGGAATCTTATTTCCCGGATCCGAAGCTTGTGGCCGAATGTGAAGATATGGCTACTCTCAGCGGCGGAACGATCACTTTAACGGAAAATGTGACGGTCGGAACGAGAAATGCAGACATCATCTGCACAGACGTATGGGTATCAATGGGCGAACCGGATGATGTCTGGGAAGAACGGATCAAATCCCTCTCACCCTATAAAGTTACGCAGGAGATCATGGACAACGCCGGAGAAAAGGCGGTCTTCCTGCACTGCCTGCCCTCCTTCCACGATCTGAAAACGGAAATCGGGAAGAAGATCTTTGAAAAATACGGGATCAATGAAATGGAAGTAACGGATGAAGTATTTGAATCCGACCGCTCCCTCGTTTTCCCGGAGGCAGAAAACCGCATGCATACGATTAAGGCCGTGATCGCCGCTACACTCGGGATCTCTGTTCCCGGAATTCTGTAGGAGAAAGAAAGCAAAGGAAAAGCACTGCTGCCGGATGGGCACCGGCATTTCCGGCTGCAGTCTTTGATGAAAAATGAAAATACTGAAAATTGGCAATGTACAGATTGAAAGTCCCATATTTCTTGGACCGATGGCGGGTGTAACAGACTCGCCATTTCGTATTCTGTGCAGGGAACAGGGAGCCGGCATGGTGTGTTCGGAAATGGTCAGCGCAAAGGCGATCCTGTACAATAACAAAAAGACGGCGGCGTTGATGCATATACGAAAAGAGGAACGCCCTGCCGCCATCCAGCTGTTCGGAAACGATCCGGAAGTTCTTGCCGAGGCTGCAGAGAGAATTGAAGATGACAGCTTTGATATCTTTGATCTGAACATGGGATGCCCCGTCCTGAAGGTCGTGAATAACGGAGAGGGTTCTGCTCTGATGAAGGATCCGCTTCTTGCCGGCAGAATCGTGGAGGCAATCGTACGCCGCGTACATAAGCCGGTCACAGTCAAGATCCGCCGCGGTTATCATGAAGATGAAAATACGGCTGCTGCGTTTGCCCGTGTGCTTGCAGAATCCGGTGCTGCGGCGATTGCCGTACACGGGAGGACGAGAGCGCAGTTTTATTCCGGAAAAGCAGACTGGAACTGCATCCGGGAGGTAAAGGAAGCCGTACGGATCCCGGTCATAGGAAACGGGGACATCACCTGCCCCGAAGATGCTGTGCGGATGGTAAAAGAAACAGGCGCTGACGGAATCATGATCGCCCGCGCCGCACGCGGAAACCCCTGGATTTTTAAACAAATCAGAGAATATCTTGAAGAGACGGAATCTGAAGAGGCAGAAAGGGAAATTCATATCCGGTCAGGGAAAACAGGATTATACGGAAAAAACTGGGTCGAAACGGCTTCAGAAAAATCAGAGACTTATCGTGCAGGTTCTGACTCATTATATCCGTCACGGGAAGAACTCTGTGCCATGATCATACGGCACATGGATATGCTGATCGAGGAAAAGGGAGAATATATCGGGATGAGGGAGATGCGCAAGCATGTTTCCTGGTATACGACCGGTCTTCCTCACGCCTCCTCGCTGCGGGCAAGAATCAACAGCACGGAAACCCGTGAAGATCTGATGAGCCTGCTGCAGGAGACCCTGCTGAAATAAAGCCCGCAGAAAAAGCTTTTCGAAAAAGCGTTGAAAAATGAAGCCGTCTGGGGAAAAGTGTTTGAGAAAAGCAGAAAATTCTGAAAAAATCAGTATTTATAAACGTAAACAGGATACCGTATGAAGCGAAACTCAAATTCCGGAAAGACCGGGACAGCAAGTTTAAAAGTTTTTGAAAGCCTTGACTAACACAGATAGGCGGAATATGCAAGCAGAAGGTTACATGAAAAATTGTGCGAATTGTCTGCGTTTTTTAATAAATTACACAATTCAAAAAAATAAAAAATATTTCTGCAAAAAACCGTTGACAACCTAAAACCTCTGTGGTAATTTGATTAAGCTGCTTGATGCGAGCGGCACAAAACAACAAAAGCTCTTTGACAACTGAACAGCAAAACACATCCTCGAAAGTTCACGAAAAGCAGATCT
>JABUSX010000200.1 GCA_021442545.1 Eubacterium sp.
ATGTACCGTTCCCTGGAATTTTGAAGAAGATACCATTCAGGGCGCGGCAGTGCTTTATGCCGGATGGACAGAGGAAGAAAGCGAAGAGGCGGATCCTTCCCTGACGGATGGTGATAACAGCATTGAAAATGCCGGGAACCCGGAAGAAGCCGCTGATGCGGAATCGGACGAAAACGGTATTTTTGTCGATTCAGATGCAGCAGCTGAAGCTGCAGGCGAAGGCGGATATGGCGAAACGACAGATAACACAGGAATTTCAGCCGATGCAGACGTAACCGGCGTCACGGAAACGTCGGATGTCGGCCTGCCGGAATTCCTGAAGGATCTGCATGATAAAGCGGATGCCTCCGATCGTATAAAAGATGCGGATACTCCCGCGGCACATGAAAATGAAGAACTTTCCGATGCCGTGGATCTGGAGATCACACTGCCGGCGTTCGCGAACGGGATGACAGGTGAGGATATCAAAGGAGCCGTTGAAACGAACTGTGAGGACATGGAGTTTAGTACATATCTCTATTCGTCTGATCTGGATAGCATGAGTTGTTATCTGAAGGGAGTGTCAGGCTGGCTTTTATTCTACGGAGAAACTTCTCATGAGATCAGCAGCGTGACGATCAACGAAGAAGAGATTCCTGTGGTTTTTTCATGGGATGATTTTGATGAAGCCGTGTATGTTGAAAAACGATCCTGCTGCCTCAGTGAATCAGGATATCTGGAAGTTTTTTATAATATCTATGAAGAAGCGGCGCCCTGTTCGGTGAGTGTTGATCTGCCGGCATTTACGGATGGGATGACGGCGGCTCAGGCAGGCGCCGGTACGGTCATATCGCCGTCCTTAACGGATCTTTCCTTCATGTTTTCCGATGACGGAACCACGGAATCCGAAAATGCTTACGTTCCGGGGCAGACAGGATGGTTCATTTTTGAGGGTACGCCGTCGGCTATGCCGACTTCCGTCCTTCTGAACGGAGAATCCATTCCGATCGTTTACGGATCGGGCTTTCTCGCTGAAAATCAAAAAGAAGAGTACCGGAATACGGGAATTTCATATGCGTATTACGAACTGGAAGACGGAAATGCCGTATTTGGTGTATGTGCGGATGCATTCTATCATGAACCCGGAACCGGACCGGCCGTCTCCGTTACGATAAACGGAGATGTCACAAAGTATATAACGGTCGAAGAAGCGGCAGCAAGGGTTTCTCTTTCGCCGGAACAATTCTCGATCGGCGGAAATATGTTTCTCGATGCTTACGGATACCAGTATGACGCCTACGAACCGAATACCAGATATTTTCTTACGGCGGTCGTCATGGAGGAGGAACCGGTATCGGTTTCTCTGAACGGAAAGATTCTTCCTGTTCCGGAAAATGAGTCCCGGCGTCAGTATTATCTGCTGAACGGAGAGGAAGACTTTGCTTTTTATGATCAGGAAGCAAACACCCTGTTCATTTATGAATATGTCGCGGATGTTGTTCCGACGTGTTATGTGTACGTAGAAGATAGTTCGGAATGGGAGGACGGAACCGGATATCACTTTATCGGGGATACCGTTACGATCAAGGCGGGCACAAAAAGCTTGCAGCGATTCACGGGATGGACGACAGAGGACAGCGGTGTGTTCTTTGAAGATGCTTCGGCTGCTACGACGACCCTTGTCGTGCCGGACGATTTTTATATAAGAGTTACGGCGAACTGGGAAGCAAAGCTCTCTACGATCACCTTTGATCCGACCGGTGGAACGGTCGAAACAACCACGGCAGAGACTACGGAGTACGGTGAGCTGGATGAGCTGCCGGTTCCCGAACCCGCAGATGCTTCTCTTTATGAGTTTGTGGGATGGTATACCGAAATAACCGGCGGGGAATATGTGGATGAGGATATCTATTTTGAAGAGGACACAACGATCTATGCTCGATGGAATATCAGAAAGCTCGAAATAAACGGTTTGGATATTCCTACATGGGGAGAGAGTCCGGATCATATCGTAAGTGTGCCGGAGGGGTCTTTCTATCGGCTGATGACGCCTCAGGAAATTCCGGAATACGATACTTATACTGCCTCGGATTCGTACTCCGCCGAGGATGGGGAAGGAGGCGTTGTCTGGCGTAAAACGAAGGACTATTCGTCTTCTCTCATGAAATCAACAGAAACTTTTGATGCAGACTTCCGGTATTACATGAGAGCCTATGTTGTGGTCACGGAGCCCGGGTACGTATTTTACAGAGGGATATATCCAACGATACTGATTAACGGAGGCAGTTACCTGGCTGTTAATGGCTACCGTTATTCAGACAGTCTGCAGCAGAGGCATTTCGTTGAATCGAGGGAGTTTGAAATTACCGAGCCGGACGGAATTCAGACGGTTACTTTTGATCCGAACGGCGGTACGCTTGAAGGAATATCCCAGACATCCGTGCAGACCGGCGAAAACGGGCGGCTTTCGTCACTTCCCACTCCCGAAAACGGCACGGCGTACAGCTTCGACGGCTGGTATACGCAGAGATCCGGAGGCACAAAGGTCTTTTTAAACACGGTCTACAACGCAGAAACGACACTTTATGCGCACTGGATCATTTCGTCGGCTGAGGTAAGCGGCTATACGGAACCGGTCTGGGGGGAAAATCCGGATTTTGCTCTTGAAATTCCGGAGGATGCGCACTGTCACTTTGCTTCCTATGATGAGCTTGAGGAAGTAAAATGGTCTTCCCGCGTCTGGGCGGTAAACGGAGTGTTCTGGTACCATTACGATTATGGAAATG
>JABUSX010000153.1 GCA_021442545.1 Eubacterium sp.
TATCTGGCACATGGTCTGCTGCTTCTGAATAACATTCCCGGAGATACCCGGGCGCTGATTGAAGAATACGGTGCAGGCGTAAATATTGACCGGGAAAATCCGGACGCGGCGGCAGAAAAGATCCTGGCGATGGCTGCGGATCCCTGTTCCGGAGAAAATGCCCGGAGGCTTTACCGGGATCATTTTACGGAAAAATGTTTCCATGAAACACTCAGCAGGTATTTAGAACCCCTGCTGAAAGAAATAAGAAGTCAGTCATCTTTGCATGCAGGAAACGCAGTCTGCGGGTCTGAAAAGTTTTCATGTACGGGAAATGAAGCCGGTCTTATCGGTCCTGAAAAAACAGAATCCTGCAGCTCAGCAGAAATGAATCCGGCATCTTCGTATGCAGAAGGCGCGGATAAGGAGGAGCTTCCCGAAATTTCTGCTGCCATGACGGTATACAACGGGGAGCGTTTTCTGGATGAACAGCTGGATTCGATCCTGATGCAGCTTTCCGAAAACGACGAACTGGTCGTTTCTCTGGATCCGTCGGAAGATGCTTCGGCGGCTCTTCTTGCCGGACGGGCGGAAAAGGATCCGCGGATCCGGGTTATTGAAGGACCGGGAAAAGGCGTGGTACGTAATGTGGAAAATGCATTGCGGCACTGCAGGGGAAAGAAGATCTTCCTGGCCGATCAGGATGATGTGTGGCTTCCCGGAAAAGTCGAAAAAGTCAGCCGCATGCTGGACCGTTATACGCTCGTCCTTCACGATGCAAGGGTCGTGGATAAAGATCTGGAAGAGCTGACTCCGTCTTTCATGGACTGGCGAAAGAGCCGCATGGGAATCATGGCGAACCTGATCAAAAATTCCTATATCGGCTGCTGCATGGCTTTCCGCCGTGAACTGCTCGACGTTGTGCTTCCCTTCCCGGAAAATCTGCCGATGCATGATCAATGGATCGGCGTGATGGCGGAAAAGCATGGAACGGTCCGCTTTATCCGGATTCCGCTTATGCTGTACAGAAGGCATGAAGGAACGGAGACAGGAGACCATCACGCAGGGACTGCGCAGATGATGAAATGGAGATTCAATATCACAAAGGAGGTTATGAAACGATGAAAGGTATCGTACTTGCCGGAGGCTCCGGAACAAGATTATATCCGCTTACGAAGGTCACGTCCAAACAGCTGCTTCCTGTATACGACAAACCGATGATTTATTATCCTCTTTCTGTCCTGATGAGCGCCGGGATACGGGAGATCCTGATCATCTCAACGCCTGCGGACACGCCCCGCTTCCGGGATCTTCTGGGAGACGGCCACGAATTCGGACTGGAGCTTTCCTATAAGGTCCAGCCGTCACCGGACGGACTTGCCCAGGCATTTATCCTGGGAGAAGAATTCATCGGCGACGATACCGCCGCCATGATCCTCGGCGATAATATTTTTGCCGGCCACGGCCTTACAAAACGTCTGAAGGCAGCCGTTGAGACAGCCGAATCCGGAAAAGGTGCGACGGTTTTCGGTTATTACGTCGATGATCCGCAGCGCTTCGGCATCGTGGAGTTCGACAAGGAAGGAAAAGCCATTTCGATCGAAGAAAAACCGGAAAATCCCAGAAGCAATTACTGTGTGACCGGTCTGTATTTCTATGACAACCGCGTCGTCCGTTATGCAAAAGATCTGAAGCCCTCCGCCCGCGGAGAACTGGAGATCACCGATCTGAACCGGATCTATCTCGAAAACGAAGAACTTCATGTGGTGCTGCTCGGACAGGGATTCACCTGGCTGGATACCGGGACCCATGAGAGCCTGGCCGATGCCACGAATTTTGTAAAAACGATGGAACAGCACCAGCACCGCAAGATCGCCTGCCTTGAAGAAATCGCTTACATGCACGGCTGGATCAGCCGGGAAGAGCTGCTTTCCCAGATCGAAGTTTTAAAGAAAAACCAGTACGGCCAGTATCTTATGGACGTTCTGGAAGGGAAATATGTTGACATTATGAACTGAAAAGCCCCTTATTTGCCAATATGTTTTCTTCGTGATACAATGCAACCTAAGTATGCCCAGTAAACAAGTATCACGGAGAAAACAATATGACTTATTTTGTGACCGGCGGAGCCGGATTCATCGGAGCTAATTTCATTTTTTATATGCGCAAGGCACATCCTGAAGACAGGATCGTCTGTCTTGATGCACTTACCTATGCGGGAAATCTGTCCACGCTTCAGCCTGTGATGGACGATCCGCAGTTTCGTTTTGTCAGGATCGATATCTGTGACCGGGAGGCAGTCGATGCCCTGTTCGCGGAAGAACGTCCGGAGATTGTCGTCAATTTTGCGGCGGAATCGCATGTTGACCGTTCCATAGAAGATCCGGAGATCTTCCTCCGCACGAACATCATCGGCACGGCTGTCCTGATGGATGCCTGCCGGAAGTACGAAACAAAACGTTTTCATCAGGTCAGCACGGACGAAGTCTACGGCGACCTGCCGATCGACCGGCCCGATCTTTTCTTTACGGAAGAAACACCTCTTCACACATCAAGCCCGTACAGCAGTTCCAAGGCATCTGCCGACCTGCTTACCGGAGCTTATCACCGTACCTACGGACTGCCGGTTACGATCAGCCGCTGTTCAAATAACTACGGTCCTTATCAGTTCCCGGAAAAACTCATTCCTCTTATGATAGCCAATGCTCTTGCAGACAAGCCCCTTCCTGTATACGGCGAGGGTCTGAATGTGCGTGACTGGCTTTATGTTGAGGATCACTGC
>JABUSX010000294.1 GCA_021442545.1 Eubacterium sp.
CCGTCAAAGACCTGGTGTGTCATATTCAGATAAAGGTACCTTTCATTCTCAACCGAAACGATTGCCGCATCATACATCTTATCCTTCTGCAGATTTCTTTTGTACCGCGCATTCTTCCTGCGGTATGCTTCAAAATCCGCATCGGATAAGGAAACGAACTGCACTTCTGCAGGTTTCACCTCATTTCGGATAATCCGTCTCTCTGTATCATCCGTAAAATTGATGCTGTAGACCGGATGTGCATCCAGGGTGTCTTCCAGAGCTTTTTTCAGCCGTTCAGCGTCTACCTCGACATCCAGTTTCCAGAATCCCCGCAGATCCATGAGATCAATGGTGTCCCCCGAACGTTCTGCATCGTAAAAATTATAGATCAGCGACTGCGTCATCGGATATTCCTTCCGTACCCCCGACGCTCTTTTATAGACCGGTCTGTTTTCGGAAAGGGTTTTTTCGTAACATTCCGCAATTCCCTTCGGTGTCTTACCGATCATGATCTGCTTCACAGTCAGCCCTTCTATCCCGCATTCGCTCTCCAGTGCGACCGCATTCAGGGAATTTCCGCCCAGTTCAAAAAAGTTATCGTTCCGGCCGACCCGTTCATAGTGCAGAATCTTTGCGATTCCGGCACAAACTGCTTCTTCGACTTCTCCCTCCGGTGCCTCGTACTCCGTCATCAGGCTGCTCATATCCGGCTTTCTGATAGAGAGACGGTCCACCTTTCCGTTCGCATTCAGCGGGAAAGCCTCCAGATGTACGAGTGTTCCGGGAATCATATAGCCCGGCAGCTTCTCCTCCAAATGCATACGGATCGCTTCTTTTCCGCCCGCCGGCGTTCCCGTATAAAAACCGCAGAGCAGCATAGTCCCGTCTTCCTGATCAAAAGCCTTCACAACGGCTCCCGTAACCCCGGCCGCCTCGTTCATCACGGCTTCGATCTCGCCGGGTTCCACTCTCTGTCCGTGGATCTTCAGCATCCAGTCCTGCCTGTTCAGATAAAGAATATTTCCGTCCGGAAGTTTCTTTCCCATATCTCCGGTGTAGATCCGGATCCTGCCGTCGGATAGTTTTTCAAAGGTCTTTTCTGACTGTTCTTTCAGATTATTGTATTCATAAGGGAATGTACCGATCATGCAGAGCTGGCCTTCTTCCCCATCCGCAGCCTCATTTCCGTCCGCATCCAGAATCACGGCTTCTACACCTTCCGAGGGTTTTCCGATCGGTGTATTGTCATAGGATCTGTCCACCGGAAAAAAGAGCGCGGCTCCGATCGTTTCGGTCTGTCCGTACTGGTTATAAAGTTCATAACCCTCCGGGAAGGCATTGACCAGCCGCTCACCGCCCGTAAAGAGCCGGACCAGCTTCGGGTCTTCATTTTTGTATACACGCACGATCCGCGGGCTCACAAACCCGGCCGTCAGTTCATGCTCTTTAAAATACCGCTGCATCAGAAGTGCATCCGAACGAACGGCATCCGAGAGCATATGTACATGACCGCCCAGAGAAAACATCGTGAAATATTCATTCATTGTCACACAGAAAGACATCGTCGAACAGGCCGCAAAGATCAGCGGCTGAATGTCTTCCACAACGCTTCGGTTCCGGATGACCTGGGCGCAGAATGCCTCCCTGTCATACACAACACCTTTGGGATTTCCCGTGGAACCGGAGGTGTAGATTATGACGGCTCTGTCTTTATCTCCGGACGGAACCGCTTCTTTTACCGGATAAGTATCGATGTCATCAAAGAAGGTTTCATCGATGATACAGACTGCCGAGGCATCCTTTTTTATGTAAGCGACACGGTCTTTCGGATACTCCGGGATCAGCGGCACAAACACCGCCCCAAGCTTAAAGATGCCCAGTTCCGCCGCCACATACTCACTGCACCGGGGCAAAATGATCAAAACGGCATCCTGTTTTTTCACGGACAGTGCCGCAAGCTTGGCTGCTACCCTGCCGGAAAGCTCGTCCAGTTCGCGGTAGGTAAGCGTGCGCTTTCCGTCTCTGTCCGTCAGAGCCGGATCGTTCCCATTATTCAGAACGGCTGCTTTAAACAATTCAACATAGTTCATTCTGTTTTCCCCATTTAAAAACCGGTTTATACGTTTTTATTTCTGTTCTTCTTCTGACCCGATGATCCTTTTCAGAACATCTCCGACGGTTTTTTCTTCCAAAATGTATTTCAGTGTTTTTTCAAAGGTCTGAAGGATCTCTTCCAGTGTATCTCTGCGGAAGTATGCCGCTGAAGAAGAGAGCATTACCGATCCGTCTGCCATTTCGTCTATGGCGATCAGAAGCAGATGTTCCACATGGACATCTTTATAATAATAACCGATCGGAAGCGCTTCATATTCGTGTCCTTCCAGTTTGAGAAAATTGCGGATCTCCCCTCTGTAATTCAGGAAAATATTGGTTTCGATCTCCGGATACCTCTTTACCATTTCCGTGATGGGTACGATATCCCGATCCAGCGTTTCCTGATATTGATCCTGCAGCTGCGTCAGATAGTTCCTTACGGAAAGTGTCTCATCCGGGTCCGCCAGCATGAACATTCCCCTCGCAAAGCTTCCGTGTATCTTTTCGAAGGCTCTGACATTCCTTCCGTTATGAACCATTTTGTAGGCATAGCGTTCTTTCCCCATCCATCTGCTGAGAGACAGAACAAAAGCACCCTGTATATATGTCGGAACCGTAATACCGGCTGACCTTGCAAAGTTTTTCACTTCCTCACTATGCAGATCAAACGCCAAC
>JABUSX010000444.1 GCA_021442545.1 Eubacterium sp.
CCGCCACTATGCACACGTTGACTGCCCGGGACACGCCGACTATGTCAAGAACATGATCACCGGCGCCGCTCAGATGGACGGTGTTATCCTCGTTGTTGCAGCTACTGACGGTGTTATGGCTCAGACACGTGAGCACGTTCTGCTTGCCCGCCAGGTTGGTGTTCCGTTCGACGCAATGGTCGTTTTCCTTAACAAGTGCGATATGGTCGATGACGACGAGCTGATCGAGCTGGTTGAGATGGAAGTTTCCGAACTTCTTGACGAGTACGGATTCGTTGATACACCGATCGTCCGCGGTTCTGCTCTGAAGGCTCTTGAAGATCCGAGCAGCGAGTGGGGCGACAAGGTCATGGAACTCCTTAGTGTTGTCGATGAACATATCCCGACACCGAGCCGTGACACAGACAAACCGTTCCTTATGCCCGTCGAAGACGTTTTCACGATCTCCGGTCGTGGTACCGTTGCAACAGGTCGTGTGGAGCGTGGTACACTGCATCTGAACGAGCCGGTTGAGATCCTTGGTATCTCCGAAGACAAACGGACTTCCGTTGCTACCGGTATCGAGATGTTCCACAAGCTGCTTGACGAAGCTCAGGCCGGCGATAACATCGGCGTTCTGCTTCGTGGTGTTGCACGTACCGATATCGAAAAAGGACAGGTTGTTGCCAAACCCGGTTCCGTTACCTGCCACACAAAATTTACGGCTCAGGTTTACGTTCTGACCAAAGAAGAAGGTGGACGTCATACACCGTTCTTTGACAACTATCGTCCGCAGTTCTATTTCCGTACAACGGACGTCACCGGCGTCATCTCTCTTCCGGAAGGCACACAGATGTGCATGCCCGGCGATAACGTCGAAATGACCATCGAGCTGATCCATCCGATCGCTATGGAACAGGGTCTTACCTTCGCTATCCGTGAAGGCGGACACACTGTCGGTTCAGGCCGTGTTGCCAGCATCATCGAGTAAGTGACTGCTCAGACGGTATGAAATTTTAAGGGCTTCCCGATAAGAGAAGCCCTTTTTTTATTGCGGGACAGCGATATCTGAATTTCTTTTTAGGAAAAATTCATAAGCTTTGAATCGGCCGCAGTAGTGACACTCAGAAAGAAATTGTGTTATACTGTTGCATGTTCAAGAAAGAATTTTTCCGGAGCCTGAGAGGCCCGGTGTCGTGACATGGCATTGCATTTATGCCTTGTCCGATGTGGAACCTGTCAAGAATGCATTGAAAGAAAGGTCGGTAAAGGTATGGACAAGATTCAGGAACTGATAGATCTGCTGAAAGAGAAAAAAGAAGAGGATAACTTTCGGATTTTCTTCCGCATCATTTCTATAGCGGGTGTTATTGCTCTCATTGCCATTGTGGCATACGCGATCTACAGGGCCGTTAAGCCAAACTACCTGAAAGATTTTGAAGACGAAGAACTTGAGGATGATTTTGATTCCTACTTTGAAGATGAAGATAAGCCGATTCAGCTGCAGACCAGAAAAATAAAGGAAGAAGCTGAAGAGGTGAAGGAAGAAGCTGCCGAGGCGGTTGAAGAAGCAAAAGAAGAAGCTGCTGAGGAAGTAAAGGAAGAAATCACCGAAACAGCTGAAGAAGCAAAGAAGGAAGCCGCTGAAGAAGTAAAAGGAGAAGTTGCCGAAGAGATAAAGGAAGTTGTCGAAGAGGCAAAAGAAAAAGCATCCGGGTCTTCCTCAAAAGCAGATAAGTAAAAGGCTGATTATTCGGCAGAATGTTGATAAAAGCTGTTCTGTGAAAAGAAGAACGGCCGGCAGATATGCAGAATCATCAAAACAGCCGGTTATCGATTAATCAGAAAAAAGAAGCCTGTAATATACAGAGACAGTGCTGTTGGTGAATATGAAAAAAGGTGAAGTGTTTGAGGGGATCGTGGAAACGATCCTCTTTCCAAATAAGGGAATCGTACCTGTCGGTTCCGAACAGGTTACAGTGAAAAATACCATACCGGGTCAGAAAGTGCGTTTTCAGATCAATAAAAAGAAGGCCGGGCGGTTTGAAGCAAGACTGCTGGAAACGACAGCTCCTTCTCCCATGGAAACGGAGGAACCTGGATGCAGTCTATTTTCCGTATGCGGAAGCTGTCTTTATCGGACGCTTCCATATGCACAGCAGCTGAAAATCAAGGAAGAACAGGTCCGAAGACTTCTGGAACCCGTCCTGTCCGCATATTCTCACTCCTCCGGTGTCTGTAAAGGTGCAGAAGGACAGACGGAAACGGAGCCATGTGACTCCGGAAAGAGGCTTTGGAACAATGTATTTGAAGGAATCCTCGGTAGTCCCCTTGAGACGGCTTACCGCAATAAAATGGAATATTCCTTCGGGAACAGTGAAAAGGACGGACCGCTGACATTGGGGCTTCATAAACGCGGCAGTACCTATGATGTTCTGCCGGCCGTGGACTGCCGGATCGTGCATGAAGACTTCAACCGGATCGTTGCCTGCGTTCAGGAACTTGCACGGAAAAGCGGTCAGCCCTTTTATCATAAACGTACGCATCGAGGTTATTTTCGGCATCTCCTTGTTCGAAGAGCTGAAAAAACCGGAGAGATCCTGGTCGGACTTGTCACGACCTCCGAATGGAAGGAAGAAGGATCTTTTCATAAAGAATTAACGGATGCACTGATCCGTCTTCCGCTGGACGGACAGATCGTCGGTATTCTGCATATCCTGAACGATTCCGTTGCGGATGTTGTTCAGAGTGACAGGACAGATATT
>JABUSX010000273.1 GCA_021442545.1 Eubacterium sp.
TGCCGAGGAATCCCATATCCGGAAGCACATATGGCGGAAAATGCGCCCCTCATTTTCTTTTTTACTTCTATATTTATTAACCCAACATGATGACACAATAAAATAATCTGTTATACTTCTAAAATAACAACTACCACACACCGCGCAGCAAAAACAAAACCTTAACCATACCAAAGCAGCTGCAGCTCTTCGAACAAGAATCCCACCGACCCCTTAAGGAGGACGCCCCATGGCAGACGAAAAAGCAAAAGTATTCTTCACCGACTTCAGAACAGCCCTCAACTACCCCGTTACAAAAAAGCTCAAAAAGCTGCTCTACCTGGCCGGAATCGGATCTATTAATATGGAAGGAAAATTCGTCGCCATCAAAATGCACTTCGGCGAACTCGGCAACCTTGCCTACCTCCGCCCCAACTACGCAAAGGCCGTAGCCGACGTCGTAAAAGAACTCGGCGGCATGCCCTTCCTGACAGACTGCAACACCCTCTACCCCGGCAGCCGCAAACACGCACTCGAACACCTCGACTGCGCAAACGAAAACGGCTTCAACACCGTCACGACCGGCTGCCAGATCCTCATTGCCGACGGACTCCGCGGTACCGACGACGTCGAAGTCCCCATCCGTAACGGAGAATACTGCAAAGAAGCCTATATCGGCCGCGCATTAATGGACGCCGATATCATCATATCCCTCACCCATTTCAAAGGACACGAGATGACCGGCTTCGGCGGCGCCATCAAAAACATCGGCATGGGCGGCGGCAGCCGCGCCGGCAAGATGCACCAGCACAACGACGGCAAGCCCACCGTAAAAACAAAAGCCTGCCGAAGCTGCGGACGCTGCGCCAGAGACTGCGGATCCAATGCGATCAGCTACCCCGAAGGCAAAGCCTATATCGATCCGGAAATCTGCAAAGGCTGCGGCCGCTGCATCGGCGCCTGCGCCTTCGACGCCATATACAACCGAAACGGCAGCGCCCTTGAAGCTCTCTGCTGCAAGATGGCAGAATACACCCAGGCGATCGTCGACGGGCGCCCACAGTTCCACATCAGTCTCATTAACAACGTCTCTCCGAACTGCGACTGCCACCCCGAAAACGATTCTCCCATCCTGCCGGATATCGGCATGCTCGCCTCCTTCGACGCCGTCGCGATCGACCAGGCCTGCGCCGACCTCTGCCTGGAAGCAGAAGCCATCCCGAACAGCCAGCTCGGAAACCGCCTTGCCGATAAGAAGATCCGCCACTACGGCGACAACTTCAAAGACAGCAATCCCAATATTGAATGGAAAGCAACCCTCGCCCACGGCGAAAAGATCGGACTCGGAACCAGGGAGTATGAACTTATCACGATGAAATAACCTGCAGAACATGAATCTGCCGGTCAAAAAAAAGAAAGAATGAGCGGAAGAAAAACTCTTCTCTCATTCTTTCTTTTTACAAAAAACCCTTCACCAAAAAAATCTTCTGCCGAATCACTCTGCTGAACAACCTCTGCAGCGAACACTTCCCCTGAAGAATCCCTGCCGGATCATTCTGCTGAACATCCCCTGCAGCGAACACTTCTCCTGAAGAATCTCCTGCCGAAAACGCCTTAAAGAGAATACTTACCTCTGAAAAATCCCGTCTCGGAAAGGACCGCCAGTTTGATCAGGTTGGTATCGCTGTCATCATTCGTCATACCGCCCGTTATAACAACGACATCCCCACCCTTGGCAAGCCCCGTTTCGCGGGCAACGATCTCCGCATGATAAAAGAGAACGTCCGTGGAGGAAAATTCATCGACCACCACCGGGAACACGTTCCAGCTCATTTCCAGCTGACGATAAGCCTTCGTGCTCGTCGTCATGCCGATGATCGGTGTCGGCGTGCGGAAACGTGAAACCATCCGTGCCGTCTGCCCGCTTCTGGTCGTCGCCACGATGCAGGCCGCCTTCGTATCCACGCTCAGCAGACAGGTAGCATGCGTAAGTGCGTCCGTAACATTGGAAAGATCAAACGGAAAATAATGAAAATACTCGATATAATCCATGTTTTTCTCCGCTTCCTTCACAATATTCGCCATCGTCCTGACCGCTTCCACCGGATAACTGCCCGCCGCGGTTTCGCCGGAAAGCATCACGACGCTGGTACTGTCAAACACCGCATTCGCGACGTCGGAGATCTCGGCTCTGGTAGGCCGCGGCTTGTTGATCATGGACTCCAGCATCTCCGTCGCCGTGATGCCGATCCCGCCCTTTAAACGGGTAAGCCGGAGGATTTTTTTCTGAATAGCCGGCAGTTCCACGTAGGGAATCTCCACGCCCAGATCGCCGCGCGCGACCATGACGCCCTCACAGTAACGAAGGATCTCTTCCACATTATCAACGCCGGCACGGTTTTCCAGCTTTGCAATAATACGGATATCTTCTCCCCCGTTGGCATTCAGGAACTCCCTCACATCGATGACATTCTGTGCCGTGGACACAAAGGAACAGGCCACGAAATCCACATCGTTTTCAATACCGAAACGCAGATCCGCCTTATCCTGTTCGGAAAGATATTCCAGTTTCAGAACCTTGTTGGGGAAACTCATGCTCTTGCGGTCGGAAAGTCTTCCGCCGATCACCACCTTGCAGATCAGATCCGTATCGGTCGTTTCCTCTACCTGAAATTTTACAAGCCCGTCGTTGACAAGAATCGTATCCCCGGGCTCAAGCTCCTTCGCCAGATCCGGATAGGAAACCGCAACAC
>JABUSX010000260.1 GCA_021442545.1 Eubacterium sp.
TAGCGAATCCCGTTCTGGTCGTTCAGATGGACGGAACCGAGCTTGCCGAAAGCAAGCGCGAAGGCCATTTCGTTTGCGGGATCAAGGCCGGCCAGAATTGCATGTGCGCTTTCGAGAACGGCACCGACACGTGACGGATCCTTCGAAGCGGCAGAAACTGCCATAACATGTCCGATAGTTCCGCAGTAGCTGCGGTCGATCGGCTCATTCGGCTTGGATTCGATAAGAACCTTGATATTCGGATCATAATCCAGCATCTTGTTGACAGATTCGATCAGTTTCTGGATCTTTTCGACCGGATCCTTGGACTCTGCACAGAGCGTGCCTTCACGGGCAAGCCAGAGGACGATGTTCTTAGCACCCAGAGCATTGGCGATATCGATCGAACGATAAGCACGCCACATGGCAAAATCATAGTCTTCCTTGGAGTTGGAAGTGAAGCCGCCGTCTGTCGTATGCGGATCCATCCAGAGACGCGGAGCTACGAATTCCGGCACCAGACCGTATTTGTCAAGTGTTGCACGCATATCTTTCGCATAATCGATGATGGCTTTTTCAGACATGTTGTTCATATCCGGAACTGCATCGTCATCGTGGAACTGCACGCCGCTGATTCCGATCTCGGCAAACTTTTTGAACTTTTCTTCGATATCAACTACGGGACGGACGCCGGGGCCAAAAGACTCAACACCTTCATTGACGTTCCAGGGACCAACTGTGAATTTAAATCTGGACATAATACTTTCCTCCTGAAAAAATTTGTTTTATCATCCGCACCCGATCTCCAAAAACATCAGGTGCTGAAATTTTGTTTTCTTTTATTCTGTTTTGATTGCGCTGTCGAAAGCGACTGTAGATGCATCGAAGTTGAACTGTTTGATATACTCGCAGGCTTCCGTTCCGCCGTATACACGTTCCATACCGGAATCTTCCCATTCAATGCTCAGCGGGCCCTGATAACCGGCCTGATTCAGGACGCGGCAGATACCGTCGAAGTCCACATCGCCATGGCCGAGAGAAACGAAGTTCCAGCCGCGGTCCATGCTGCCGAAGGTGATATGAGAGCCGAGAACGCCGGTGCGTCCGTTGAAGTTCAGCTTAACGTCTTTGGCATGAACATGATAGATGCGGTCTGCGAAATCATGAGCGAAGACGACCGGGTCGACGCCCTGCCACAGCAGGTGGCTCGGATCGAAGTTGCAGCCGAGAGTCGGACGATAGTCGAACTCTTCCAGCAGGCGTTTGAAGCTGTAGTAGTCAAATGCGATCTCTGTGGGATGGACTTCCAGAGCCAGCTTTACGCCGCAGGCATCAAATTCGTCCATGATCGGGCTCCACAGTTCGACAACTTTCTTAAATCCGGCATCGATCTGTTCTTCAGAGGTCTGCGGGAAAGAATACCAGTATTTCCAGAGCGGGCTGCCCATGAAGAAGGTAACGACGCTGACGCCCATATTCTTTGCTGCGTGAGCCGTTGCTTTCATCTCTTCGATCGCCCACTGCTGAATCTCCTTGGGCTTTCCGGCCATTTCGGCAGGAGCAAAACCATCCAGACGTGAATCATAAGCTTCCGGCTCGGTATCTACGACACACTGTCCGGCCAGGTGATGGCTCAGTGCCCAGCATCCAAGATCGTTGGCAGCCAGAAGGTCCTTGACTTCCTGAACATAATCCATGTCCACAGCGGCACGGCGCATATCGATGTGCGCGGCGGAAAGCTCCAGTCCTTCAAATCCCATCTTCTTTGCCAGCGGTGCCAGCTCGTTCAACGGAATATCGCCCCACTGAATCGTAAACAGAGTAATTGGTCTTGACATTATCATTTCCTCCTTCGTTATTCTGAATTTTCGAAATGCAGTTTCCTTTTTCAGGTTATTTCACATCGACCCAAACGTTTCCGTTTTTATTGGACTCCAGGCAGGCTTCCACGAATTTGATGCCTTCGGCTCCGTCATGAACGGTCGGATAATCGATCATATCCGGTGTGAAGGTGCCGTCCTTCTTCGCGCGGATGCATTCCATGAAGCTCTTGTACAGATTTCCCATGGCTTCCAGCCAGCCTTCCGGATGACCGGAGGGAAGACGGCCGTATTTTCCGGCTTCCGGTTTGATCGCGCCATAGCCGCGGTGCAGTTCCGTAAGCGTTCCGTCTTTGGAGATCATCGTGATCTTCTCGCATTCTTCCTGGAACCACTGAATGGAGCCGTTTTCGCCGTAGATGCGTACGCGGAGGCTGTTGTCATGTCCGATCGCATACTGGCTTGTCCAGTACATGCCGTTCGCGCCGCCTTCGTATTCAACCATAACGAAATCGTTGTCATCAAGAACACGTCCCGGAACAACAACATCCATCTTGGCCAGAACACGTTTGATCTTCAGTCCTGTCATCGTTGCAACAGCGTTTTCAACATGCGTGCCCAGATCGCCGAGGCAGTTGACACCGCCGGACTGGCTCGGATCGCAGCGCCATTCACCCTGCTTGCCGCCCCATTCACCTTCGTATGCCAGCCATCCCTGCGGATATTCGGCTACAACACTGCGGATCTTTCCGAGTTCGCCGGACTTGATCACTTCTTTGGCATGCTTGGCTGTTACATGACCCATATAGGTATATGTCACAAGGAAGAGCAGACCCTTTTCATCGGCAAGACGGCACAGCTCGTCCGCCTGTTCGGAATTCAGGCAGAGCGGTTTGTCGCAGGCAACATGGATGCCGGCTTCCAGAAACGCC
>JABUSX010000089.1 GCA_021442545.1 Eubacterium sp.
CAGGCGTATCAGCTGATGGGATTTGATGAATTCTACGCGATCGAAGCCTTTGATGAAGATACGGATCAGATCCGCGGCTTTGTTTCCGACCGCGGGAATTATGAAAAGATCATTGAAGTCGTAGAAGAACGGAACGCAGCGGGAGAGTCCGTATTTCTGTTCGATATTACGATGCAGAATCACGGCGGCTATACAGAAGAATCCTATGAGCCGGCCGTAAAACTGGAAAACTTCAATGCAGATGATAAAAAGGATCAGGAGGAAGCAGAACAGTTTCTCTCTCTGCAGAAGGATACGGATGATGCTCTGGAATATCTGATCGAATATTTTAAAAACGCAGACGAGCCGACCTTGATCCTTGTCTTCGGAGATCACTATCCAAGCCTGCCGGATTCTTTTACAGAGTATATTTCCGGAGCGGCTTATGATGACCTGCCGTTTGAAGAACAGATCCGATATTATTCATGTCCCTTCCTGATCTGGGCAAATTATGATATTCCGGAGGCGGAAGGGATACAGACCAGTGCCAATTATCTGGGAACGATGCTGCTGAACCAGACGGGGCTGGAGCAGACCTGGTATAACGGATACCTGAATACTCTGATGCAGCAGATCCCGGCCATGAACTATATGGGTTATCTGCCGCAGGACGGAAAATTCGTCAGCTGGGATGATGCGGAGGAACCGTACAAAACACTTTCATGGGAGTACGACTGCCTTATATACAACAGTCTTGTGGAAAACCGAAACAGGATCGACTGGTTTTTTGCACCCCGATCCGAAGAGACAGCTATGCCGGAAACCGGATAAACAGCGGATCGGGATCAGAAAACAGAATCAGAAGCAAAATACAGGATCAGCATCGAAAACGGTTTGCAATCGATGTACAGGATCAAAATCAGTAATTACCGGGAGGGGAAACAGATGATCAGTGCAAACGGAATCACACTTCGTGTCGGAAAAAAAGCGCTTTTTGAGAATGTAAACATCAAGTTTACGGAAGGTAACTGCTGTGGTGTGATCGGGGCAAACGGAGCCGGGAAGTCGACCTTTCTGAAGATTCTGTCGGGCCAGCTGGAACCGACGAACGGTGAGGTCGTGATCACACCGGGTCAGAGACTGTCCTTCCTGGAACAGGATCATTTTAAGTACGATGAGTATCCGGTCCTGGATACCGTGATCATGGGAAATGCACGTCTCTATGAGATCCGGGAAGAAAAGGATGCTCTTTATGCAAAGGAAGATTTCACCGACGAAGACGGTATCCGTGCCAGTGAGCTGGAGGCGGAGTTCGCGGAAATGAACGGCTGGGATGCGGAAAGCGATGCAGAACAGCTGCTGAATGGTCTGGGTATTGATACGGAGTATCATTATGCGCAGATGAGCACCCTGGACGGACCCATGAAGGTTAAGGTACTTCTTGCGCGTGCCCTCTTCGGAAATCCGGATATCCTGCTTCTGGACGAACCGACGAACCATCTGGATCTGGACGCGATCGGATGGCTGGAAGAGTTTCTGATCAACTTCGAAAACACCGTCATCGTTGTTTCCCATGACCGTTATTTCCTGAACAAGGTCTGCACGCAGATCGCAGACATAGACTATGGACAGATCCAGCTCTACGCAGGCAACTACGATTTCTGGTTCGAATCGAGTACACTGCTGATGAAGCAGAAGAAAGAAGCGAACAGGAAAAAAGAAGAAAAGATCAAAGAACTTAAGGAATTTATTGCCCGCTTTTCCGCAAATGCTTCGAAATCCAAGCAGGCTACTTCCAGAAAGAGAGCACTTGAAAAGATCGAGCTGGAGGACATCCGTCCTTCCAGCAGAAAATATCCCTATATCGATTTCAGACCGAACCGCGAGATCGGAAACGAGGTTCTGGAGGTTCATCACCTCTCCAAGAGCGTGGACGGCGTGAAGGTCATCGACGATATTTCCTTTACGCTTCGCCGGGAGGATAAGGTTGCCTTTGTCGGTTCAAATGAGCTGGCGGCATCAGAACTCTTCAAGATCCTGGCAGGAGTTGAAGAACCGGATGAAGGGTACTATAAATGGGGCATTACGACGTCTCAGGCCTTCTTCCCGAAGGAGTACAACGATGAATTTGACTCGGATCTGACGATTGCCGAATGGCTTACGCAGTATTCGGAAAACAAGGATACAACCTATGTCCGCGGCTTCCTCGGCAGGATGCTTTTTGCGGGAGAAGACGGCGTAAAGCGTGTGCGCGTCCTTTCCGGAGGTGAAAAGGTCCGCTGCCTTCTCAGCAAGATGATGATTTCGGGAGCCAATGTACTGATTCTGGACCAGCCCACGAACCATCTGGACATGGAATCGATCACGGCTCTGAACAACGGCCTGATCAAGTTTCCGGGCGTGCTTCTTTTCACCTGCCACGATCATCAGTTTGTGGAGACCACGGCAAACCGGATCATGGATTTCTCTGCAGACGGCAGGCTGACGGATAAGATCACGACCTATGATGAATACCTGGCATCAAATGAAGAAGCCAGAAAACGCCAGGTGTATACATTGAATGAAGAGGACAACTGAATCTCCTGTTCCGAAAGAATGAGGAATATGAAAATGTCTGAAGCAATCAAGGAAACAAAAGCCAGATTGTTTACAAAAAAACGTATCATTATACTGTGCCTGTTCGGCGTGCTTGTCGCTGCGGCGGCATT
>JABUSX010000049.1 GCA_021442545.1 Eubacterium sp.
CGATGTTATCTGCCGATCCCGAAACAATTTTTCAGTGATCCGATGTTATCTGCCGATCCCGAAACAATTTTTCAGTGATCCGATGTTATCTGCCGATCCTGAAACAATTTTTCAGTGATCCGATGTTATCTGCCGATCCTGAAATTACTTTTTCAGATCAAGAACTACGGGAACGGATCTGTAGCCGACGCCCATACGGTCGATTCCCATATCGATCAGTTGGAGGAAATGCTCTCTCGTACGAATGCAGCCCGCTCCTTTGATCTTGATCTTACCCTGCGTTACTTCCATCATCTTTGCAATGACCTCAGGTGTTGCGCCAAAGGCCTCATATCCGGTAAGGAAACCGGTGCTTGTCTTGACAAAATCGGCTCCGGATTCCATAACAAGACGCGTTCCCCTGACGATCTGTTCTTCGTTCAGTGCGTCGGTTTCAATAATGACCTTGATCTCTCTTCCGTACTTATGAGCGGCTTCCGTGACAGCCTTCAGATCGGCAAGGATCTCTCCGTCTTTGTTTCCGGATCTGAGCATTCCGTAATTGATTACGATATCCACTTCTTTAACCGTATCATATTTTGCAACCATCTCAACCTGGTTTACTCTGGACTCGGTCGAACTTGCTCCGAACGGAAAATCCGTAACCGGGCAAAGCATGGTCTTTGTGCCCTTTACGATCGAATCGCACAGCTCCATGTAGGCCGGATTAATGCAGATGGTGGCACACTCAAGCCGTACGCCGTCCTTTGTGAGATCAATGATCTCCTGCTCCGTAAATTCGGGCTTAAGAACAGAATAGTCGATGTATGCGGCTAATTCGGCTACGGACATGTCACAAGCTTTTTTTGATGGTTTCATAGTATTTTCCTCCTGTTATTTAAAATATTTCCGTTGTTTAAAATATTTTCGTTGTTAAAAATATCTTCATTTATATGTATGTTTATATGTTTATTTTTCAACCTCAACCCATTTTCCGGCCATGGCAGACTCAAATATCGCCTTGCAGAGCTGAAGCTCTCTGAGCCCATCCTTAAACATCGGATAATCCGTGTTTTCCTTTCCGTCGACCGCTTCATAGATCTTCCGGATGCAGTGCTTGGAGCTGTCATCGAAGCCCTCTGTATGCCCTCCCGGATAGCTGTTGTATTCTCTCGCTTCGGGATACATAAGAGAAGGATCCTTGATCATGATCTGATTGTTTCCGTCACGGTTTCCGATCCAGACGGAGTTCGGTTCCTCGGAATCGAAGGCTACGGCACATTTGCTCCCGTATATTTCGAAATACAGCCTGTTCTTCCGTCCTGCCGCCACCTGATTGACGGTAAAGGAACCGTGCGCACCGTTGTCAAAATGCAGAAGTACGGTTGCATAGTCCTCTGTTTCGATCGGAACATCTTCATAATCATCATTCGAAAGGATCTTTCCCGAATAGGTCTCAACCGGCTTAAGGGGTTTCTTTCTCGTCGGATAGAAGGTTGCAAAGTCTGCGCAGACCTTTTCCGTACGAAGACCCGTGACCGACTCGATCGTATCGAACCAATGCGTTCCGATATCTGCGATGGCTCTCGTGTCACCGCATAATTCCTTCTGAAGCCTCCAGCTGTAGTCCGTCTCCTTGAAGAGCCAGTCCTGCTGATAGGATCCGTTGATGGCAAAAATGGTTCCCAGATCCCCGTTTTCGACCATTCTTCTTATCTGCTGAATCATCGGATAGGAACGGCAGTTCAGATGCATTGCACATACGAGGCCGCTTTCTGCCGCGAGCTCACAGAGCTCCTTCCCCTCCTCAACGTTCAGAGCCAGAGGCTTTTCACATACAACATTTTTTCCCGCCTCAAGTGCTTCCTTTACGATCTGATAGTGCAGATTATTTGGTGTGCAGATGTGTACGACATCAACCTCGGGATCGGCAAGAAGCTCCCGGTAATCCCCGTAAGCCTTTTCAACGCCAAGTTCTGCTGCTTTTGCCTCTGCGATCTCGATATTCATATCTGAGATCGCCGTCACTACGGCATTCGTCTGTCTGCGGACAGATTCGACATGCACCGGACCGATAAACCCCGTCCCGATAACACCTGCTCTGATTTTCTTCATTTTAAGTCTCCTTTAAATAATTCCTTTACTCCAGTCTGCAATGAAACCAGCCAGTTCCCTGTAACCCGCACTGCGCGCATTCCGAACATAAAAACCGGAATTTGCCGTCCCCAGAAGAAGAGAATCCTCAAGGTCAAGTCCCAGGATCTGGCCCAGAATAAACCCTCCGTTAAAATTATCGCCCGCACCCGTGGTAAGCCGAGGTTCTGCACAGAAAGGACCGTCAACACGGCATTCACAGCCCTCTTCCGCACCGCAGGCCTCTTTCACAGGATGAACGATGACCCTGTCAACATCTATCCTGTTTTTGAGCAGCTTCGTAAGTTCGAGTGCATCCATTCCGTCAGAATCTTTTTCTTCCAGAAGCGAAAACAGCTGACAGGCTTCTCTGTAATTCACCCCGAGAGTCACATCAAATCTTTCCCTGTATCTTTCCATGCACCGGACCGCGCTCTTCAGATCCTCGATCGTTCTCTTCTGCGGATCTGCAATGTCAAAGAAAACCTTTTTTCTGCCGTCTGTCTTCATGAGCGGAACGACTTCGTCCAGAATACCCTCCCAGATCGTCTGCGCATGGTT
>JABUSX010000475.1 GCA_021442545.1 Eubacterium sp.
CCTGCGTACCGGCCGGATCCTGTTCGGAAAACGCCGTCACGGTGCTGTCCGCATTGACGCCTTCACTTGCAAATACTCCCGGCGGCAGCATGGAACAGACCAGCAGAACAGCCAGAACAACCGCAGCCAGACGCGTGAATTTTTTCATGTAAATCGCTCTCCCCTCTAACTGAAATTTTTCCGTACCGGCACGACACAACGATTTCCGCCGTCCGGAAACTACCTGTGAGGAACTTTTTTATTTTCTGATTCCGGATCACATATTCACAGGACCACGTTGTCCGATCCTCATGATCCGTTTTATTCTCTACTCTGTTATCATAACAGATACAGCGGACAAAAAACAGCCCGTTGTGCTGCCGATGTCCGCTTTTCTCTTCTCTTTTCCGCTCAGATCGGTGTATTTATACACACCGGTCTGCCGTATAATGCCGCCTGCCGCAGCAACAGCTGTCCTCTTTTTCTCACTCTTCTTTTCCGCTCAGATCCGCACGATAATGTATGAATCCCTTGCCGTGTACCTCCGTGGCGGCGCTCATAAAGGTGAAGGCTTCTTCATCCAGCTTCTTCACGATCTCGAGCGTCTGGATCGTCGTATTGGGATGAACGACCGTCATCAGAACTTCCTTCTTTTTGCCGGAGTAGGTTCCGAGAGCAGGAATCAGCGTCACACCGTTTTCCATGCATTTATTCAGTTCATCGGCGATCTCCTGTCCTTTCTCCGTAACGATATAAAACACGCGGGCGTGGTTCATGCCGTCCATGATCACGTCGATCGCCTTGGAAGCCACGGCAACTGTGATGATCGAATACAGGAAAACCTCCAGATCCCGGAATACGAGACCGGCAATCACGACAACGATACCGTCGCAGATTATCAGCAGGTACCCGGAAGAAACGTTTGGGAACGCCTTTTTCAGCAGGATGCTGGCCTGATCCGTCCCTCCCATGCTGATCCCGCGCAGGAAGCAGATGCCGATGCCGGCGCCGATCAGAATGCCGCCAAGCACCGCTGCCATCAGCTTATTCCCCGTAAATTCCGGGAGAACCTTCGGCAGCAGCTCCATGAACAAAGACAGAAGCGTGGAGGCGATCAACGTCTTGACCGTAACAAACGGGCCGAGAAATCTGACGCTTGCCAGAAGAATCGGAATATTCAGAAGCCACGTCAGAAGGCCGACCGAAAGCGGCACGACCACGGCGATCGCCGTCGCAAGACCGGAGGTTCCCCCCGGTGCAATATGATTCGGGATCGTAAACATCGTAAGTCCCGCTGCCGTGATCAGACAGCCGGCTGCCATCACGGCCAGATCCTTGATCAGGGTTTTTGCACTCATTTTCTTCCGCAGCATTTTTTGTCTCCGTTTTCCGTTCATGGGGCGCTTTTTGCCCCGGAACTTACTGCCTCTGCTCTTTCCGCCGGCACAGCATAGCTTTTTTCAACAGAGTCCCGCCGCCGTTTTCTGCTCAGACGTTCAGACCGTGGTCATGGGCCAGATTCCGGATGCTTCTGTCATATGTTGCTTCGCCTTCTTTTGAAAAGAAGCAGCCGGGAACTTCACCGCAGCCCGCATGATGAGCTACGCACTCACAGCATTTTCCGTGCCTCGGGCAGTTGTAGGTACAGGTACAGGGTCTGGTGTTATCACATGTTTTCATAATCTGTTCCTCCTCAATTTTCAAACACGCTGTCCGCATAACGGACTGTCGCCATTGCGTCCTTCGCATAACAGTCTGCGCCGATCCGTTCCGCAAATTCATGCGTCAGCACCGCACCGCCGACCACGACCTTCGTGCCGGGTCTGTGTTTTCTCAGAAGTGCGATCGTTTCCTCCATACTGACGACGGTCGTCGTCATCAGGGCGCTCAGACCCACGAGACGGACATCCTCTTTCTCCGCACAGTCCAGGATCATTTCCGGCGGCACATTCTTTCCGAGATCAAGCACCTCGTAGCCGTAGTTTTCGAGCATCACCTTTACGATATTCTTGCCGATATCGTGTATGTCGTTTTTGACAGTCGCCAGGATGATCTTTCCTTTTTTTCCGTTCTCGCTTTCCGGAAAACTTTCCTTGATCACGGCAAAGGCTGCCTGCGCCGCATCGGCCGACATAAGGAGCTGCGGAAGGAAGATCGTGCCTTTTTCGAAACCGCGGCCCACTTCGTCGAGCGCCGGAATCAGTTCCCCGTCGATGATCTCCAGCGGCTCCTTTTCCTTCAGCATGGCTTCTGCCTGTTCACGTGCTCTGCCGGCGAGTCCTTTCAGCACGCAGTCTCCCAGTGACTCTCCTTTGGAAGCGGCCGTCTTTTTCGGTTCCGGAGCCGCGTCGGCATAGGCTTTCAGATACTGTTCAAAATTCCGGTCCCGGTCCGTCAGTGCACGGAAGGCCCGGACCACCCGCATCACGTCTTCGTTGTCCGGGTTGATGATCGCACAGGAAAGCCCTTCCTGCAGTGCCATCGTAAGAAAAGCCGCATTCAGGATCCCGCGGTTCGGAAGCCCGAAGGAAACGTTGGATACCCCGAGGATCGTATTTCCGCCGCCATCCCGGGAGATGCGCCGAATCGTTTCCAGCGTCGTCATGGCACCCCTGCTGTCGGAAGAGACCGCCATGGCCAGCCCGTCGATCACGATGTCACTCCTGTCGATCCCGTATT
>JABUSX010000140.1 GCA_021442545.1 Eubacterium sp.
CTGCGGTCTGATGGATCAGGCAGCGTCTTCCGTCGGCGGCATCATTGCGATCGACCTCAAAGATCCGGAAAACCCGCAGGTCGATCGGATCGATTTTGCTTTTGAAGAGCACGGATATGTACTCTGCATCCTGGATTCCGGTGCCGGCCATGCGGATCTTACAGGTGAATACGCAGCCGTAACGGGTGAACTGAAGGCTGTGTGCAGATACTTCGGGGAAGAATTTCTGAGAGATGTGCCTTATAACCGGTTCGTGAGCGAACTGCCGCAGGTACGCAAAACGGCCGGGGACCGCGCCGTTCTGAGGGCGATGCATGTTTATGCAGATGATAAACGGGCCGTGGAGCAGGCGAAAGCTCTGCGGAAAGGCCGGATGGAGGACTTCCTCGGACTGGTACGGGATTCCGGCATCTCGTCGGCTCTGTATCTGCAGAATATCATTCCGTTGGGGCAAACGTCAGATCAGTCGCTGATGCTTACGCTTGCACTGGCAGAAAGCATTCTTCAGGGGCGCGGTGCCGTAAGGGTTCACGGCGGAGGCTTCGGCGGTACGGCCCAGGCTTATGTGCCGCTGGAAATGTTCCCGGCATTCAAAGAAAAAATGGAAGCGGTGCTCGGTGCCGGCAGCTGCCACAAGGTTTCCATCTGCCCGCTCGGAGGAGCAAGAATCCGATAAGGGTTTTCTCTGTACCGGGGCAGAGCTTTTTATATTCTGTTTAATACTGGAAAGCCCCGTATAAGCACGTTTATCTTCGGGACGGGTTTTTCAGTATTCCGATTGTTATCTGTTCAAAAGTCTTCAGAAGTTTCTTTTTCAAGGTCTAAAGTACATGTTTCGCGGCGTTTGTTTCAGGCCGATCAGAATATCTGTTGAGACTGAAAACCGCTGCGGATAATATCAAGGCACCCTTAATCAGAATATCTTCCGAAAAATCATAGCGGTTATTATGAAGCGGAGCGGTCGTATCTGTGGGAAAGAGCAGATAGATCGCTTTTCCGTCATGTTCTTTTACTTTCTCCATCATGACAGCCACGTCTTCGCTGGCCTTGAATACGGCGGGTTCTTCAGCGCAGCGGATATCGGAGAGTCTGCTGCGGCAGAGCTCTTTAACAAGATGGCAGAGCTCCGGACTGCTGACAACGGAAGGTGCGCGCCCCAGCAGATCGACTTCAAGTTCACAGCCGCTGTTTTCTGCAGCCTTCTTCAGAATATCCAGAGCCTGTTTTTCCATACAGAGGTTTAGCTCTGTTGTTGACCCTCTTGTTTCCATTTCCATCTTCCCGATTCCGGGAATAATATTGCGGCCCTCGCCGGCCTGTATGCGGCCGATATTCACAAGGGTTTTTTCATGATTCTGACAAAATGCAGAATAAGAACGATCAGATACGGGGTTTTCATCGGATCCGGTTTGCGTGAGAGACGGATTTTCCGGATTCATTGCCGCTGCTGCTTGGGGAAGATGTAGGTTTCCCGGATTCTGTGCCGCTGTATTTTCAGAGTGGGAATCAGGATTTTCTTCTTCGGAAAAAGCAGAAGCAGATATTTTCTGAAGCTCAAGAATTGCAGATGCCATGGCCGGGAGTACATTAATACCAAGAGATGGTTCTGATGCGTGGCAGGCTTTTCCGTGGAAGACCACATCCATTTTGGTCGTGGCCAGAGAGGCGGACACGCCGGGGATCACGTCATACTGCTCCGAAGGGTCGTAATCGCGGCCGACAATATGACCGGAAAGGAAATAGTCCGCCTCATCCAGCCAATGACGATCCGTGATGGCACGGGCACCCTTGCAGCCTTCTTCCGCCGGCTGAAAGATGAGGCGGATCGTTCCGCAGAGTTCTTCCTTAAAACGAGAAAAGATCTTTGCACAGGCGAGTCCGATCGAAGCATGACCGTCATGACCGCAGGCGTGCATGCAGCCGGGATGCCGGGAGATGAATTCTTTTTCAAACGGAAAATGAGACGGATCCTCTGCTTCCGTAACGGAGAGGGCATCGATATCAAAGCGAAGTGCTGTAACCGGACCTCTTCCAAGATGCAGTTCGGCAACGATGCCGGTCTCGTGGCCGGTCACATCGTATCCGCATGTAAGGGTCAGACTTTCCTCAGAATCAACTGTATTGTAATCCGGTTCAGAATCGGTTTCGGATTCCCGGCCGGTCAGGTCATATTCTGACTTGCAGGTCAGACCTGTCTCACGATCGGCTGCACAGCAATCCGGTTCAGAATCTGCATCGGATTCCTGATCGATCAGGTCATGTTCCGTCTTAAGGGTAAACCCCATCTCCTGAAGAGCCTGTAGCAGATAAGCCTGTGTTTTGTATTCGCTCCAGGCAGTTTCCGGAATCCGGTGAAGATTCCGTCGATGGGTAAGCGCTTCATTTCTGAGTGATGAGGCATAGGTTTCTAAAATTCCATACAAATTAATTTTACCTTGCGGTTTAATTTCTTTATACATTTTCGATATTTTCCTTTTTATATGTAACTATACGAGAATTCATGATAATATATACGAATAGTCGAAAAGAGAGGCTGGATGTGTATTTCTGATGTCAGATGCCCTCCGGGGAAAGGAGGGGATGCGCATGAACACAATGGAAGTTCTGACTTTACTATTGGTTCTGTTTGCGGCACTGTCTTATATAGACC
>JABUSX010000187.1 GCA_021442545.1 Eubacterium sp.
AGTCTCGCGGGCTGCGGGAAAACGGAAGTGAATAAGGTTTCCGGGGATTCGATCCTGCAGAAGGGATACGGCAACGCTGTGAAAGAGCCGGACGTCGTTTTTTATGATAAAACAGAAGGTAATACGGCGGCCGTAAGCGAAATCATGGACGAGACGGAAGCGGAAGAGCTGATGGAAGCCGTAGAGGAAGCAGAGGCGGCGGCGGAAGGACTGGCAGCGGCCGAAGCAATTGCGGAAGCAGAAGTGTCGGCTGAAGCGGAAGCAGCGGGTGCGGCTCAGGCACTGCAGGCCATAGATCTGACAGGAACGGCCGGTGCGGATCAGACCGGTGACGGTGCGAACGGATCCGGACAGGCAGGAACCGGCGGAACGAATGGAGCAGACGGGTCCGGACAGAACGGAACGACAGGTACGGACGGAACCGGACAGGAAGGAACAGCCGGAACGAACGGGTCCGGACAGAACGGAACAACAGGTACGGACGGAACCGGACAGGCAGGAACAGCCGGAGCGAATGGAGCAGACGGGTCCGGACAGAACGGAGTGACAGGCACAGACGGATCCGCTCAGGCAGGAACCGGCCAGGACAAAACCAACAGCGCAAATGCGGCCGGACAGGCAGAAACGGACGGAACAGCCGGTGAAGACGGTTCGGATCCGGATGGAATGACGGACGAAAACGGAGTGACCGCGGACTCGAATGCGTCGGACGGAACCGAAGGCGGCTACTATGACGAGGACGGCGGCTATTACGACGAATACGGCGGTTACTATGATATATACGGCGGATACTACGACCCGTACGGCGGATACTATGACCCCTACAACAACTACTATCCGCCCGAGGATACGGTGTACGGAACCGAGGGTCAGACCGGTGAAGATCTGCTTACGCAGGCGGAAATGACGGTGACAGAGGACGGCGAGTATTCGTCGAAATATGAAGTGGCCGCCTATATCCACCTCTTCGGACACCTGCCGTCGAATTATATTACGAAAAAGGAAGCACAGAAGCTGGGCTGGGTTGAAAGCGAAGAGAATCTCTGGGTCGTTGCCCCCGGAAAAAGCATCGGCGGCGGCTGGTTCGGCAATTATGAGCACCGCCTTCCGACAGCCGCGAACCGGGCTTATCAGGAATGTGATATCGATTTTGACGGCACCTATCGGAATTACCAGCGGATCGTGTATTCGAACGACGGTCTGATCTACTACACGGAAGACTTCTTTAACTCCTTTGAAAAGCTCTACGGCGACGAGGAGACCGAGAAGAAAGGCCAGACGGAGGAAACCGGAGAGACGGATTCCTCCGGCGAAATCACAGGAACTGCAGATACTGCGGAAACAGAAGATCTGGCCGCTAAGATTTCGGAGCTGGAAGGGATATACTGAATCCGAAATTTAAGTGAGACGAACGATTTATTTAAATGAAATGCGCGGGTCGCGCAGCAAAAAATCCTCTCAGGCGTCTGAGGGGATTTTTCGTGCCAGCTTTTCCTGACGGGTACATTTTGCGGATCAGGGGAAAAAACTCTGCGGATTACAATTATAAAATTCTGTGGATTAAAGCTGCAAAATTCTGCGGAATCTGATAAATGACCGGCGGAAAAAATCCGGGCGTCATTTTTATTCTGCGGCTTCGAGGATCCCGCGGATGTAGTGCCATGTCCGCTGCACAGAGGATATGGACAGGCGCTCCTTCGGCGTGTGGATATTCGGGATATCCGGTCCGATCGACACGGCGTCGAGGCCGGGCAGCTTCTCGGACAGGATACCGCATTCCAGACCGGCGTGAATGATCTCGACGACCGGATCTTTTCCGTATTGTTCGCGGAATACGCGGACCATCTTTTCGCGGAAGGCGGATTCCGGCCGGTATTCCCAGGCGGGGTATTTATCCGGGCAGGTGCTTTCCGCGCCGAAGAAACGGCAGAGGAAGCGCATCCGGTTCCCGAGGTCTTCGAGGGCGCCGGGGGACGTGCTGCGAAGCAGGTACTCCGCGTACAGTTCGTTTTCGGAAAGATGCAGGATCCCGAGATTCAGAGAGGTCTCCACGAAGCCCTGTATGTGCTGGTCCATGCGCTGCACGCCGTTTGGGAGTGCGCTGAGCAGGGACAGAACAGCGACTGCGGAGTCTTCCGAAAGCGGAGCAGGAAACCTGCTGCCGAAGAAACTTTTTCCGGAATTTTCGAAAGAACCGGATTTCGCAGAAGACGGGTCAGAACTGCCGGAGGGACATGCCCCGGGACTTTCTGCAGAACAGGGTTCTGCGGATGAAGAATCGGTATCGTCGGAGGTACATATTTCGGCACAGAGTGTCAGCTCCGGGTCTGTAACGGCATATTCTTTCTGAAGGGTCTTTTCCGCTGAGGCGAGGAAGGTCTTCAGACCTTCGGTATCTTTCGTCAGAATTTCGGCGGCGGCTTCCCGCGGGATCGCGTTGTTTTTTGAACCGCCGGAGAGACTGCACAGGCGGCAGGGAACGACGGAGAAAAGATCCCGCAGAATGCGGACCATGAGCAGATCTGCATTTGCCCGGCCAAACTGGATCGCCGTTCCGGAATGTCCGCCGCTGAGCCCGGAGAGAAGGATACGCACCGGGGTGCCGTATGCGGTGTCCTGTCCGGCAGAGACAGCGTCCTCAGCG
>JABUSX010000195.1 GCA_021442545.1 Eubacterium sp.
ACAAGGGCGGGATCCTTTTTATGGATCTGCGCGACCGCTCCGGGATCGTCCAGCTGATTTTTGAAAATACCTGTACGGAGGAGGGTGCGCTTGAGCGTGCCGCCCATATCCGCAGCGAATACGTCATCGCCGTCCGCGGAACCGTGCGCAGGCGCGAAGGAGCCGTGAACGAAAAACTGGCAACAGGCACGGTCGAAGTCGCCGTCTCAGAGCTTCGCATTCTTTCTTCCGCGGAGACACCGCCGTTTCCGATCGAGGAAAACAGTCAGACGAGGGATGATATCCGCCTGAAATACCGTACCCTCGATCTGCGCCGTCCGGATCTTCAGCGGAATCTGCGCCTTCGTTCCGAGGTTGCCTATCGTACAAGAGAATTTTTCCACAATGAAGGGTTTTATGAGATCGAGACGCCGATGCTCGGGAAGAGCACGCCGGAAGGAGCCAGAGACTATCTCGTGCCGAGCCGGACGCATCCGGGCAGCTTCTACGCACTGCCGCAGTCTCCGCAGCTGTTCAAGCAGCTTCTGATGTGCGCCGGGTATGACCGCTACATCCAGATCGCACGCTGTTTCCGGGATGAAGACCTGCGTGCCGACCGTCAGCCGGAGTTTACGCAGATCGACATGGAACTTTCTTTCGTGGATCAGGAGGATGTGATCGATGTCAACGAACGCTTCCTGCAGTACCTGTTCCGGGAAGTGATCGGCGTGGAAGTTTCCGTTCCTTTCCCGCGGATGTCCTGGCAGGAAGCCATGGACCGCTTTGGTTCGGACAAACCGGATCTTCGCTTCGGAATGGAACTGAAGGACGTGTCTTCCCTGGTGAAGAACAGTGAATTCGTTGTCTTCCGGAAGGCACTGGAGCAGAAGGACGGATCGGTCCGCGGTATCAATATCAAGGGTAAAGGAAGCCTTGGCAGAAAGCAGATCGACAAGCTCGTGGAGTTTGCCCGCGGCTGCGGTGCCGGCGGGCTGGCCTATATTCAGCTGCAGCCGGGCGGCAACGTGAAATGCTCCTTTGCGAAATTCGTTTCGGATGAAGAACAAGGTGCCCTGATTGATGCACTGCAGGGAGAAGAGGGGGATCTGCTTCTTTTTGCGGCAGACCGGAACAAGATCGTCTGGAACGTGCTCGGGGCTCTGCGCCTTCACTTCGCCGAAGAGATGGGGCTTCTGGATCCGAAGGTTTTTAAATTTGTCTGGATCACGGATTTCCCGCTGCTTGAGTGGTCGGATGAAGAGGAACGTTTTGTTGCGATGCACCATCCTTTCACCATGCCGGTCGCGGAAGACTGGGAGCATGTGGATGAAGATCCGGGCAGCGTCCGGGCAGTGGCTTACGATATCGTACTGAACGGCAGTGAGATCGGCGGCGGTTCGGTCCGTATCCATCAGGATGATGTACAGGAAAAAATGTTTGAGGTCCTGGGCTTTACCAAAGAAGAAGCAAGAGAACAGTTCCGCTTCCTTCTGGATGCCTTCCGCTACGGGGTTCCGCCTCATGCAGGTCTTGCCTACGGGCTGGACAGACTCGTTATGATCATGTCGGAAGCTTCGTCCATACGGGACGTGATCGCTTTCCCGAAGGTGAAGGACGCATCCGATCCGATGACGGAGGCCCCGTCGCCTGTTGATGCAAAGCAGCTCGATGAGCTGGGCATCCGGACCGTTGATCCTGATAAGAAAGAAGAAGACTGATCGGTTACAGAGTATAGACTGAAGAAGGACCTGTGTGGGACGCGCAGGTCTTTCTTTTGGAAAAATACACATACCAGAAAACGTAAAGGTAAATACGCGGAATGAGCAGGTTTTCTTCTGAAAAAGAAGAAGAACGTGGCGGCAGCCGGAAGAGAATCGGAAAGGCAGAAAAATGGCAAAACCAACAATTTGTGTGTACCTTGGTGCGAACTGCGGACATGACCCTTTCTATGCGGAAAAGGCAGAAGAGCTTGGCAGGTGGATCGGAGAGCAGGGGTGTTCTCTTGTTTACGGCGGAAGCAAGATCGGTCTTATGGGGATCCTTGCAAGAAGTGCCCAGAAGGCCGGTGTCCGCGTGACAGGGGTGGAACCGCAGTTTTTTATTGACAGCGTTGTGCAGCTGGAGACGCTTGACGAGCTGATCGTAACGAAGACGATTTCGGAGCGGAAAGTAAAAATGATCGAGAGAGGGGAGGTCTTCATTGCTTTTCCCGGCGGAAACGGAACGCTGGAAGAGATCGCGGAGATCATGTCGCTGCTTTCGCTTGATCTGATCCGGGGTCTTTGTATTATTTACAATCTGAGGGGATTCTATGATCCGCTGAAACTGCAGCTGGACAGGATGACGGAAGCCGGTTTTATCACGCCGGAGAACCGTGCAAAGTACCACTTCTGCGCCGACATTGATGAGATCGAAGAACTGGTTCGTACTCAGGATTTCTTTGGATGATACAGGCGTCATAATGATTCCGGAAAACTTTTCTGGGGGCAGCGGGGGCGCATCTCCCGTCATATATGCTTCCGGATAGGGGATGCCTCGGCAGGGGCGCAACTCCCGACTTGTGTGCTTCCGGATAAGGGATGCCTCGAGAGGGGCGCATCTCCCGACATACATGCTTCCGGATAAGGGATTTCCCGGCAGGGGCGCAT
>JABUSX010000431.1 GCA_021442545.1 Eubacterium sp.
CATTTTTATCCGCACATGCATGCCTCACTGCTGCAGCCGCATTTTTATCCGCACATGCAAGCCTCACGGCAAGCTCTGTCGCCTTGCCTCCGGGTGCCGCGCACAGATCCAGCACTTTATCTCCCGCAGAAACAGGCAGGTTTGCGGCCGGAAGCATGGCGCTCGGCTCCTGAAGATAGTAGAGCCCCGCTGCATAGAACGGATGCCGGGCAGGGCGCTGTCCCTCCTCATCCGAAACATAAAATCCGTTTTTTGTCCAGGGAATTCTTTCTTTTAAAAACGGAAGATGTTCTCTTATGCTCTTCTTAATACATTCAGAAAAATACGGCTTTCTGACTTTCTCTCCTTCTGAACATGCTTCTTCCGAACCTGTTTCCTCTGAACTTCTTTCTTCCGAACCTGTTTCCTTTGAACTTCTTTCTTCCGAACCTGCTTCTTCCGAACCTGTTTCTTCTGAACTTCTTTCTTCTGAACAGGCTTCCGCAGAAAGCTTCGCCGTATTGAAACGCAGTCCTTTTCTCCTTGGTCTGTCATAGCTGTTCAGAAATGCTTCGTATTCGTCTCCGAGGAGCCGCTTCATTTTTACTTTAAATTCTTCCGGTAATTCTGTCATGATCTGTTCTTCCCGTATGAAAAAGAAACGATTCTTCACTTCCTGTCCTGCAGCGCTGCATAACCGGATCGCCGTGTTGTTTCCGTCATCGCATTTCTTCGCAGATCCCACAACGAAAGATAGGCCGCCGCATAACGGCAGCCTATCTGTGTGTTTTTTCAGAGATATTTCCTACAGTTATTCTTCTGCTTCATCTCCCTGCTGCATGACTTCTTCAAACTTTTCCAGAATGATATCCTGAATCCTGTCACGCGTTTCCGAGTTAATAGGGTGTGCGATATCCCGATACTCTCCGTCTGTCATTTTTCTGCTCGGCATGGCGATAAACATACCCTTCTCGCCCTCGATGACCTTGATATCGTGTACGACGAATTCATTGTCCAGCGTAATCGAGACAACCGCCTTCATCTTACCTTCTTTGGCCACCTTTCTCACTCTGACATCTGTGATCTGCATAATTCCCTCCTCTGTTCGGGCAGGTATCAGATCGCATATCTTTCGTCCTTTTCGATTACGATCCTGATGCCGTCCTCGCCGCAATAGTAGGAATTCGCCCCTATCGTACCACGGCTTTCCACGATACAATTTTCTATATGTGTATTGTCACCGAGATACACATTGTTAAGGACGATAGAATTCTTTATCACACAATTGTTGCCTACATATACGTCTTTGAAGAGGATAGAATTTTCAACATGTCCATTGATGATACAACCGCTTGAGATAAGACTGTTTTTAACCTTGTTGCCCGGATTGTACTTCGCTGGCGGGAGGTCATCGATCTTAGAATAGATCTCCGGATATTCGTTAAAGAAATAATTCCGGACCTCTGGCTTGAGGAAATCCATATTCGTCTGATAATAGGCTTCTACCGTCGCGATGTTTCTCCAATATGTATCTATTTTATATCCAAATATCCGCTTGGTGTTTTTATAACGGATAAAGATATCCTTTACCAGATCATATCTGTCATCATCCGCACACTGCTCGAGCATTTCGATCAGCTGACGTCTTCTGACGATATAGATACCGGTCGAGATCAGATTTGATGTCGTTGACATCGGTTTTTCTTCGAAATCTTCGACACGTGCTTCGCTGTTCATTTTCAGGATGCCGAAGCGTGTTACATCATCACCCTTGCATTCTGTGCAGACGATCGTAATATCCGCCCGTTTGGCGATATGATATTCCAGCACCTTCGTAAAGTCGAGCTTGTATACGCCGTCACCGGAAGCAATGATCACATAAGGTTCATGGCATTCCTTCAGCCACTGAATATTCTGATACAGTGCATCCGCTGTTCCGCGATACCAGTAACTGTTCGTTGTCGTAAGCGTAGGTGTGAAAACGAACAGTCCTCCCTGTTTGCGGCCGAAGTCCCACCATTTGGATGAAGAAAGATGCTCATTCAGTGAACGCGCATTAAACTGCGTCAGAACTGCCACCTTCTGTATATGGGAGTTGGACATGCTGCTCAGGGAAAAATCGATGCTGCGGTAACTGCCGCCCACCGGCATGGCCGGTATGGCACGCTTGTTGGACAGTTCCCTCATACGATTACTGTGTCCGCCTGCCAGAATGATGCCTAATGCTTTCATACGGCGCCACCTTCTTTCTTAATCAATGCCCCGCCGGCTTCCAGGCCGCCGTCCTTATAGTCACTATATACTGTCTCACCGGAAAGAACTGTGTTTTTGCCGATCCACACGCCATCCGGAATAACGGAATCTTCACCGATCGTTGCGATGCCCCAGCCGTATACAGAAGGCTTCAGAACATTCGGTGCCTCTTCGCCGATGCCGATCTTTACGCCGGAACCGATCTTCACGTTCTCTGCAATGATGGACTTATACACTTCCGAACCTTCGCCGATCGAGGTATGACGCATGATGATCGAATCCCGCACAACCGCACCTTTTCCGATACGTACGCCGGCACCGATGACGGAATTGCTGACCTCTCCGTAAATCTCCGCCCCCGGGCCGATGATACAGCGGTCAACAC
>JABUSX010000309.1 GCA_021442545.1 Eubacterium sp.
TCGGCAGTTTGTCCGAAAATGAAACAGCGCCGCGGTTATGTAATGATTTCATCAACAGAGGACACGGTTATGAACGCTTTCATGTCGTCCCGCCTGATCATTTCCTTCAGCTTTGCAAGCTCAAAATAGGTCACATAGCAGATCAGGGTTTTGTTCTTTCCTGCGATAGCGCCTACGGAATCCATGAGCGTACAGGTCTTGTTCATCTCTTTTCGGATCGCCTTGATCATGCCTTCCGGTTCCTGGGTAATGATGGTGACCATTTTGATTGCTTCAAACCGATCCGTAAAGCGGTCGATGATGCCGGTCGCGATCACGTAGACAAGCAGACTCATCAATGCATTCTGCATGTTGATCAGGAAAAACACTGCCACATAGACGCAGACATTAAAGCCGATCAGTATTCCGGTCATACTGATATTCTTACCAGTCTTTTTTTCCATCTGATTGACAATGATATTGGCCAGGATTTCGGAACCGTCAATGCATCCGCCGGAGCGAAGGATCATTGAAAGCCCGCAGCCAAGCAGCGCGCCGCCGAAAACTACGGCAATAAAATGCTCCACATTCAGTTCAAACGGCAAGGTCTCGAATACCTGAAGGCTGATCATATAGACGGTCGATCCTACAAGAGAACGCAGAAGAAACCTTTTTCCCAGCAGAAAAGCACCCGCGATCAGAAACGGGATCATGACCGCCATGACACAGAGTGACAGATTATACCCTGTCAGTTTACTGATGATGATCGCTATACCGGCTGTTCCGTAATCAATTGCATCATTCGGGAGCAGAATGCAGGCAACAGAAAAACCGGCAATCGTTGCACCGGCAATGATCAGCAGGTAGGAAACCAGTACTTTTAAGCCCCTTGACATAGATCCTTTTTTATTATGAGTTTTAGCTTCAGCCACACTGCCCCCCTGACCGTTCATAACAGTACAATCCGTATAAAACCATTCGATTTATCCGTCTGCAGGATGTCTGCCCTTGCAGACATAACAGACACACACCACTTTTTTACATAACAAAACAGGGGAAACCGATTGGTTTCCCCCTGAAGTGCAGGAAGAGGGACTTGAACCCTCACGATGTTGCCACCACAGGCACCTGAAGCCTGCGCGTCTGCCTATTCCGCCATTCCTGCAAACGATTCACGCTCTGAACCGCCACAACGAGTATCTTAACAGATGCACACCTAAAAGTCAACGAAAAGTCAGCCTTTTTATTCTCTTTATCCGTTTTTTTCTTCTTCCCTCTGAAGAAATCCCCCCGAAAATAAAGATGGTCTGTTTCTGTCAGGAAACCAGTTCGAGTAGGAAAAGTGTATCATACTCACCCCTCACTGTCACGCAAATTTGACTTTATTAAAACATTTCCGTATAATCACAAAAGATTTTGCAAATGATTCTTAATATTTTGGCGGTTTAAAAATGATAGATAACGAAAAAATCGAACGCCGTCTGGAGAAAAAGAAAAAATGGCGCAAGATCTTTCTTATTATTAAGATCGTTCTTTGCATCGTTATTTTTGCGGTTATTATTTATGTACTGACCGTTCTTATGCCGGCATACAAAAACGGACGTCCCTGGGAAGCCTATCCGGCTTTCATCAGAGAAATGTTTCCGGATCTCGCGCCGACTCCGACGCCCACGCCGACTCCGACACCCACGCCGAAGCCGACTCCTACTCCGACGCCGAAGCCGACTCTGACGCCCTTGCCGGAACCCACGGTCTCTCCGTATATTGAATCCATAACGCTTCCCGGTTATGCCACACTGTCTCCGGACGACTGGAATCTGATTCTTGTGAACAAGGATCATCCTATACCTGAGAACTACACCTTTAATCTGGCTCCGATCGAACCGGAAAATGCTTATTTCGTGGATGAACGCTGTGTGGATGAGCTGGAAAAAATGATCGCGGACTGCCGGGCAGAAGGTCTGGATCCGATCATATGCTCTGCCTACAGGGATCCTACTACGCAGGACCAGCTCTACCAGGAGGAGGAATCACTTCCGTATGGGTACTGGGGCGAAGACGGTGAGTATTATGCCATGGATGAGTACGGTGATTACTACCTCTACTACGTAGAAGACAGCGGAGACACATATACAGAAGCGGATACTTCCGGGGAATACGGGGACGACATCGGGTCTGTTGCCGTTCCGGGAACAAGTGAACACGAAATGGGTCTGGCTGTAGACATTAATTCAAATGAAAATACCGTGCTCGAAGAAGAACAGGAAAATACGCAGACACAGCAATGGCTGATGAACAACAGCTGGAAATACGGTTTTATTCTCCGTTATCCGAAAGATAAATCCGAAATCACGGGGATCATTTACGAACCATGGCACTACCGTTACGTCGGTACGACAGCTGCGAAGGATATCTATGAAAGCGGTCTCTGTCTGGAAGAATATCTGGAAAACATGAAGACCGTTCAGCAGAACGCAGCTGATCTTGAAAAAGAAAAAGAACGCGTACGGGCTTTCAACGAAAAGCTTGAAAATCTGAAAGAAAAGACAGAGACTGGCAGCAAAAATTCAGGCTCTTCTGCCGCAAAAAATGCAGAATCAGGTTTAGCT
>JABUSX010000375.1 GCA_021442545.1 Eubacterium sp.
ATATCCCCTGTACGAATACGAAATCATCTCTTTCTGTGTACGCTCGTGCAGACACGGCGGACTTAGCATGATTGCGAAATAAATCCGTGATATCCCCTGTACGAATACGAAATCATCGCTGTTTTTCACTTCCCTTGACTTTACACACCCATATAAATAAAATTGTAGGGATCGAAAATCTTACGGCACAGACCAGACAGTGGTTTCTGCACGGTGATTCCCGAAACTGAATCTTATTATTATCTGGGGGGTTTATGGCACATATCATCCTGACGGGCGGCGGTACCGCCGGACATGTAACACCGAATATTGCACTGCTTCCGGGCTTGAGAGAGCGCGGTTTTGATATTTCCTATATCGGATCCTACGACGGCATGGAAAAAGAGCTTGTTGAAAAAGAAGGCATCCCTTATTACGGAGTTTCTTCCGGAAAACTTCGTCGTTATCATGATCTGAAAAACCTGACTGACCCGTTCCGCGTTTTAAAGGGTGCACACGAAGCCCGCGTTCTGATCAAACAGCTGAAGCCCGATATCGTTTTTTCCAAAGGCGGCTTTGTTGCCGTACCGGTCGTTATAGCCGCGCATGAAAAACACGTTCCGATCGTCTGCCATGAATCGGATATGACTCCCGGCCTGGCAAATAAAATCTGCCTTCCTTACGCAGAAAAGATCTGCTGCAACTTCCCCGAAACGCTCACTCACCTTCCCGCAGGCAAGGCTGTTGTGACCGGTTCCCCGATACGGAGAGAACTGTTAACGGGTGATTCCGAAAAGGGTTATGCTTTCTGCGGCTTTGATAAGGAAAAACCCGTCATCATGATCATCGGGGGCAGTCTCGGTTCCGTAAACGTTAATACACATGTCCGTGCCGTCCTTCCGGAACTCCTGAAAAACTATCAGGTCTTCCATCTCTGCGGAAAAGGAAACCTGGATGAAACTCTGAATGACACGAAAGGTTACCGGCAATACGAATATATCCGGGAAGAGCTGCCGGATCTGTATGCCATGGCGGATCTTGTGATCTCCAGAGCCGGCGCCAACTCCATCTGCGAGATCGCTGCACTGGCCAAGCCGAATCTTCTGATTCCGCTTTCCGCAAATGCAAGCCGCGGTGACCAGATCCTGAATGCCCGTTCCTTTGAAAAGCAGGGCTTCAGCAAGGTTCTGGAAGAAGAAGAGATCACCGATGAAATTCTCCTTCAGACGATCTTCGATCTGTATGAAAAACGAAGCGATTATATTTCAACTATAAAAACAAGCGGACAATCCGATGCCATTGCATTGATTCTTGATATTATTGAAGAAGTATGCCGCAGTAAAGCCGGAAAATCACATCATCATAAGGCATAAATGTTCCGGTATATCCTGACTTCTGTGAAATTGACTGCCGAAACTGAAAACGTCTGTTATCGTCATATTGCATACGTTCGGTTTGAATGTAATCTGATCATGAACCGTATGGTTAAGACATTAAAAGGGTTCGTTTTTTGAAGAAAGAGAGGTATTTATGAGCGACTGTATTTTCTGCAAGATTGCAAACGGCGAGATTCCTTCTTCCACTCTTTATGAGGATGAAAACTTTCGTGTCATCCTGGATCTTGGTCCCGCAACAAAGGGACATGCCCTGATTCTTCCGAAAGCACATTATGCGGATCTGACAGATATTCCGGACGAACTTGCCGGCAAAGCAGTTTCTGTTGCGAAGAAGGTAGTGAAGGCCATGATACCGGCTCTTCCCTGCGACGGATATAACGTTGTTCAGAATAACGGTCCTGCCGCCGGACAGACGGTATTCCATTATCATGTCCATCTGATTCCGCGTTATGAAAATGATCACGCCGGCATCCTCTGGAAACCCGGAACTTTATCCGATGAAGACAGGGAAGAGATCCTGAAAAAAGCTTCTGCCGCCCTGTAATAACCACCTTTTCAATTAATTACTGATAATGATATTCTGCATCGGCAAATCGAATCCGATCGCCTTTTCGGAGTGCTGCTGTCTGTCCGGGCAGCAGCATTTCTCCGTTTACCCAGGTTCCGTTTCTGGAATTCATATCCCGAAGCGTATAACCCCCGTCTTTTCGCTGCAGACGTGCATGTACACGGCTCACTGCAGGAGATGAAATACCAATATCTGCACCTTTTCCCTTTTTTCCGATGAGATAATTCTCACGGGTAAGTGATATTTCCGAAGGATTTCCGCCTCCGTTTCCTGCAATGAGTCTGTTCCGGCCAGCCATGTATCCGTAAATCATCTCACCATCAAGAAGCATGGTTGCAGGTTCTGCCATATGGTATCTGCATGAACGATCCGCAGCTGCCGGGAACCCGTTTTCCGCCTTGTCTTCCGGACTGCCTGTCATACGGATCCGCTGATCTGTTTCCGATGCATTCTCTGTCTCTTCATTTATCCCGTATTCTGTTCCGCAGTTTGTTCTGCTTCCTGCTCCATAATCTGTTCTGTTTCCTGCTCCATAATCTGTTCTGTTTCCTGCTCCATAATCTGTTCTGCTTCCTGCTCCGTAATCTGTTCTGCTTCCTGCTCTGTGGTCTGTTCTGCTTCCTTCTACGTAATCTGTT
>JABUSX010000381.1 GCA_021442545.1 Eubacterium sp.
AAAGCAGGTATGTTCCCTCTGCACATCTGGCTGCCCCGTTCGCATCCGGTTGCACCGTCTCCGGCTTCGGCTCTTCTTTCGGGCATCCTGACAAAAGTCGGTATCTTCGGAATCCTGATGACGGCCGTTCCCGGCTTCTTCGGAAACGGAACCTTTGCCATCCTGATCCTCATTGCCGGCACCATTACCATGGCGCTCGGCGCGGTTCTGGCTTTGTTCAGTGTCAACCTGAAACGCTCGCTCGCCTGTTCTTCCATGTCTCAGATCGGATTCATCCTGGTCGGAATCGGAACGGTTGTCCTGCTTTCCACGCTTGAAGGTGCTCCGGGTGAAACCGGCATCCTGGCGGAAGAATCCATGGAAATGGCACGCAACGGTCTGGTTCTTCATATGGTGAATCATTCCATGATCAAGCTGACGCTCTTCATGGCTGCCGGTGTCTTCGTCATGCGGCTTCATATGCTGACTCTGGATGACATCCGCGGATACGGACGGAAAAAGCCTCTGCTTATGATCCCCTTCCTCTTCGGTGCTCTCGGCATCAGCGGCGTGCCGCTGTTTAACGGCTATATCAGCAAGACGCTCCTGCACGAAGGTCTGGTGACGGCTTACAAGGCGATGGGACAGGCTTCTTCCTTTGCATCTGTCCTGCCGGCGGATCCGGCTTCTCTGGCCACCGGTCTGCACGTACTCGAATGGATCTTCCTGATCAGCGGCGGACTGACCTTTGCCTACATGCTGAAGCTCTTCATCTGCATTTTCGTGGAAAAACATCCGGAAAAACAGAAAGAATACGATGCGGCCCGTCCGTGCATGAGTAAGCTGACCTCCGCCGTTCTTTTCATCTCTTCTCTGATGATGCCTCTTCTCGGAGTGCCGGTGATCTGTGAAATTCTGGCCGCTGTCATGACCGGAGAACCTATGGACCTCCATGTGTTTTCTCCCGAAAGCCTGAGCGGTGCCGCCATTTCTCTCGGGATCGGCGCCCTGATCTATATTCTGATCGTACGCGGCCTGCTGATGAAACCTCTGAAAAAAGCAGCCGCATCGAATACAGCTCCTGCATCGGCATCCATCTTTTCGGCAAACCGCAGCTACGTGAACCGGTGGCCGCAGAGGCTTGACCTGGAAGAGCTGCTTTATCGTCCGCTTCTTCTCCGGATCCTCCCGGCGATCGGCGGAGCTGTCGCCCGTTTCCTTGCTGTCAGTCTGGACGGAATTTTTATTCTGCTGCGCAGGACCATCCTCAGAGAACGGACAAGAGAAACACAGACGATACGCTTCAAGCCTCTGAAACGCTTCGCTCTGATCGGCAAAAAGGTCATGGCACCGATCATCGTCAATTTCTCGTTCTCATTGATGCTGGCCTGTCTGGGCATACTCGTTGTTCTCGGTGTCATCATGATCAAATACCTGTTCTGAGCGTGAGGTAAGCGATCATGACCCGACAGGATGTTCTGGCCGCCCTGTATGGCAAAGACGGCTACATTTCCGGCGAAGAACTGAGCCGGGAGCTCGGCGTCAGCCGCACTGCCGTAAACCAGGCAGTCAAAGCACTTCGAAAAGACGGCTTCGAGATCGACAGCATCACGAACCGGGGCTATAAGCTCCTGTCTGCACCGGATCTGCTTTCGGCAGGTATCCTCCAGTCTTTTCTCGGAAAAGAACGCATGAACCATGTCCTCTGCTATGAGGTGACGGATTCCACGAACCTGCGTCTGCAGGAGCTCGGAGCGGACCCTTCAGTTCCCGGCGGAACGGCTGCGCTTGCCAATGAACAGACGATCGGACGCGGCAGGCGGGGCCGGACCTTTGTTTCTGCGCCGGATACCGGCATCTATCTTTCCATGCTTCTGCGGCCTTCGGAAATGCAGCCCGCGGCCCGCATGGATATCTGGACACGGCTCACCTCCTGGGCTGCCGTTGCCGTCTGCAATGCCGTGGAAACGGTCTATGGGCTCCGTCCCGGCATTAAATGGGTCAACGACCTGCTGCTGAACGGACGGAAGATCTGCGGAATTCTGACACAGATGGAAATGGAAAGCGAAACCGGTGAGATCCGCGAGATCATCATAGGAATCGGTATAAACGTGCAGCAGACCCGGTCCGACTTTCCCGAGGAGCTCCGTGAGATCGCAGGTTCACTGTATCAGGAAACAGGCATCCGTGTGCCTCGTGCCCGCCTTGCGGCAGAAGTGATCCGGGAACTGGACCGTCTGATCGAAGCCTGGCCGGACGATCCGTCCTATCTGATGCGCTACCGCGAAGACAGTGTTGTTGTCGGAAAGAAGATCCGGGTTCTGACCTCTTCCGGTGAAAAAAAAGCCGGCGCCGTATCGATCGGCGACGACTTCTCTCTTCTGGTTCGTTATGAAGACGGCAGTGAAGAATCCCTGCACGGAGGCGAGATCTCGATCCGCCCCTTCTGATGCCGCATACTTTCCCGGATTTTCAGTCCCTTCAGAATGCTTTCCTCTGCCTGTGTCTGCTCTGTCCTTCAGTATTTCACATTTCGTTTCTTCGTTCCTGCTGCATGTTTTCGGACGCCTGCAGGGATCTTCGGATGTCTCCTGTTT
>JABUSX010000319.1 GCA_021442545.1 Eubacterium sp.
TGAAACTGAAGATCAAAAAATAAATCGCAGATCATACGCGCGGCCGGAAGGGTTCACCCCTCCGGCCGTATTTAAGGTTTCAGACTGTAACGAAAAATGCTGCATTTCGTTTTACAAATGAGGGGTTTTAAATTTATTCCTCCGTAAAAAAGCCGCCTGCAGGTTTTCCCGCAGACGGCCTCTTTTCATTCATTGAATTGTCCGTATTTATCTCACGATCATCTTTCCACGATCATGGATGCGCCCATGCCGCCGCCGATGCACAGCGTGGCAAGACCGCGATGGAGATCTCTCTTCTGCATCTCGTGAAGCAGAGTGACCAGGATACGGCAGCCGGAAGCTCCGACCGGATGTCCGAGTGCGATTGCGCCGCCGTTGACATTCAGTTTGGCGGTGTCGAAGCCAAGATCTTTGCCGACAGCCAGAGACTGTGCTGCAAAAGCTTCGTTTGCTTCGTACAGGTCAATGTCATCGATCGTCAGGTTCAGCTTCTTCAGAAGACGTGTCGTGGATTCGATCGGGCCTACACCCATGATGGAGGGATCTACGCCGCCGAGGCATCCGCCGGCCCATGTAGCCATCGGTGTAATGCCGAGCTCTTCAGCCTTCTCTGCGCTCATAACGACAACGGCTGCTGCGCCATCGTTGATACCGGAAGCATTCGCCGCTGTGGTAACACCGCCCGGATTGATGGAACGAAGACCGTTGATTCCGTCGATGGTAACGCCTTCACGGATAAATTCGTCTGTATCAAAGATCTTTGTAGCTTTCTTAACCTTTATTTCAACCGGAACGATCTCATCTTTGAATTTTCCGGCTGCGCGGGCGGCTTCTGCCTTATTCTGGGAAGCAACGGCGAACTCATCGCACATTTCTCTTGTCAGTCCCCACTGTTCTGCTACGTTGTCGGCCGTTTTGATCATATGATAGCCGTTGAATGCATCCCACAGAGCATCTTTGACCATCAGGTCAGCGATCTTGCCGTCGTTCATGCGATAGCCGAAACGGGCTTTATCAAGACCATAGGGAGCAAGGGACATATTTTCCATGCCGCCTGCGACCATGATATCGACAGTACCTGCAGCAACTCTTTCAGCCGCCATATTCACGGCATTCAGACCGGAACCGCAGACAACGTTGAGCGTCTGTGCGGGAACGGAAACCGGAAGACCGGCTTTGATCGATGCCTGACGGGAAACGTTCTGGCCAAGACCTGCCTGAATAACACAGCCCATCAGAACTTCATCAACCTGCTCCGGCTGAATTCCTGCGCGTCCGATCGCCTCTTTAATAACGATGGCACCAAGTTCTGCTGCCGGTACATTGGCAAGAGATCCACCGTATTTTCCGATTGCGGTTCTGCAGGCACTGGCTATGACGACTTTTCTTCCACTCATTGTACTGTCCCATCCTTTCAAAATAAAAAATTATCACTGTTTGACCGGTTGAAAACCATTTTCCGACATATCGCTTTTCCGAACCTCTGTTAAAAATCTTCTGTCCGGCAGAAAAGATACCGAACCTGAAGCTGCAGAAAACGCAATTTCTTCTGTCTGAAGAAGAGAGGCTGTGTTTACTGCTGCAGCTGCCGAAGATTCTCCCGTCCGAAAGAAAAGACATCGGGCTCGTTACAATAGTAGCACGAACTTAACAAATGTTCCAGAATAATTAAAAAGTTGTCAAAGTCGATCCTATACAAATGAAATAAAGACGCCTGTTGATTCCAGAGAATAATTATGCAACTTGTTCCCGATCATCTTGTCCCGGACAGTCTGCTGTTGTTTATTATGCTTTTTCCTGACAAACCAAAAGCCCCCGCCTGAACTTCAGAACGGGGACCTTCCGGTTTTGTTTTTATCTTCTGTTTTCCGCAGCAGAAACAAACTGCTGCTTCAGGCGTTTTTCTTCGCTTCTGCCTTTTCCATGAACCGGGCGTTGTCAATGATAAACCGGGTGTGATAACCCTTGCCGACAAGTCCCGTCTCGTCATAGACGGAAGCCTCGAATTCCAGACGTTTGCGGTCCACTTCGATCAGTTCTGTTTCGCAGGTAACCTTCATTCCGATCGGCGTAGCCGCCAAATGGTCGACATCCAGATGCGTACCGACCGTTCCCTGCCCTTCTTCCAGATAAGGTGCCGCACTTTCCGCGGCTGTCTGCTCGATCATGGCGATCATATAGGGCGTTCCGAACACCGGAAGAAGCCCGCTGCCGAGCGCTGCCGCCGTTTTATCTTCCGTAACCACAATTTCCAGCTTGTTTTTTATACCTTTTTCCACCATGTCTTTATCCTCCGTTCTGATGTTCCGTCTGACAGAAGGAAGCCGTCTGACCGCACGTGCTTCCGTTCTGTTTTCGAAAAAAAACGTATTCTTCATTTGGTGCAATTTTAACACAATACCATTCTGAATTACACGTATCACTCCGGATTTTTCAAAATCCTCAGAAACAAATACGTTGAATTTTTTTCTATTCCTTTATTATGTCAAATTCTTTTCTATTCCTTTATTATGTCAAATTCTTTTATATTCCCCTATTATGAAACGTTTTTGACACA
>JABUSX010000356.1 GCA_021442545.1 Eubacterium sp.
TAGAGGGTATCCTTCTGAGAACCGTTCAGGTGGTACACAGCCTTCTTCTGCTTATCCAGAGAAAGCTTCACCGGCTCCTTTTTGCCGGTGGAGATGAGGAACTCCTCCAGGTGCTGATAGGTCACGGGATTATGCGACAGCCCTTTGTATAAGGGCAGATAAACAACATTTTTTCCGTTCAGGATGTGAGAAAAAGCAGGATGCGTAAACAGACGGAACCCTTCCCTCATGTTTTTCGAACAGACGCTCTGAAAATCCTCCAGCGCATTGACCTTCGGATCAAAGCCTTTTTCTTCAGCGTCGGTGATCACGGAGGAAACCGAAACACTGTATTCACCCAGATTACAGAGGATGTGGATCCTCCCCTCGATTTTTTCACCTGGTTCGAGTCCGACCGTATCCACGCCGAACAGAAGCTCGCATTCCGTACCGGAGAACGAATCCGCTGCAAGCAGGATCCGCCGGTTATCCGTCGTCAGGCGGCCGTTTACCTCCGTGCCGTTTTCCGCGCAGAAGACGCACGAATACCTGCGGCTTTCCCCTGCAGGAATCCGGTCTGAAAAAGAACTTTCTTTAATGACGAGCTTCGGGAGAATCTCTTCAAAATATGGTGTTTCTTCAGATGTACTCATACAAAGTTTAGTATACACTACACACCCCGTTCGTGCAAGAAACAGAGAATTCTGCGGCTTCCGCTTCGTGTATCTGAAAAAGCTCCGGGAAAGTTCCGGCATCTGCTCAGCCTGAAAACAGGCTCTTCAGAATACACCTGTCTTTCTCATAACGCAAATGCGCCCCGTTCCGGAAAACAGGGCGCATTACGGAAATCTTACTCTCTTTCGATGATCAGACCGCTGCGGTAAGCTTCGAGCAGCTGCTTCAGCTCATTGATCCGCTCGATCAGTTCAACACCGTGATCCGTATCGGCCACATACATCCTCCGCGGTGCCATCATGACGCCGATCTGATCCGAGTGGATGTCGCTTTCGTTCCGGATGGCTTCCTCCATTGAGGTAAACGGTTTGTGTGCCACAAGCCGCATTCCGTATGAATTATAGATCAGCGTATAGCCGGCGATACCCGTCGTGGACTGATAGGCTCTGGAAAAACCGCCGTCTATGACCAGCACCTTGCCGCTGCACTTCACCGGATTTTCTCCCTTGATCTGTTTTACCGGAACATGGCCGTTGACGATATGTGCGGTTTCCGGAAGTCCGAATTCCTTCAGGACCCGGTTCATGACCTCCTCATTCCCGCGAAGTGCGTAATAAGGATTCTTGACCTCTTCATGCGTTTCCTTTTCCTTGATGAAATACCGTTCAAAGGTCGCCATCTTATCTTTTCCGAAGACCGGTGACTTCGGACCGCCCCAGACGTAATAGAGCAGATCGCGGCCCTTTTCACGCTCGGTCTCATCCACGGCAAAGAAGGCTTTCCGGATGTATTTTTCGACTTCGACATAGAGAGCCTTTCCGGAATACTTTTTCCCGAACAGGTTCACCTTCAGGAAATCTCCCTTTTCATCCAGCGGAACGCAGCCATGATACATCAGGTTGTTGTTGTAAGTCAGGAAAAGATGCCCCTTGTTCAGCAGGAAGATCATATGGCTGTGCAGCTTTTCGCACTGCATGAATGCCAGCTGCAGACGGTCCATGACATTCTGTTCTTCTTTTGTAAGCTTGTAGGGATCCTCGGGATCAACTGTCGGGAAGTTTTTATCCAGCAGCTCATAGGTTTTATCTCCGATCCGGATCGTTCCCTTTTCGTAATCGATCTTATCCAGAAGAAGCCGGTTTTCCATCTCAAAGCTCCTGCGCTTCCGGATCAGCTGTCCTTCCAGTTTGAACTGGAGGATCGATGCGGCTTTGTGCATTTTTGCATTCAGTTCCTCTTCCGAATGGCTGAAAATCGCATCGCCCCGGCTCCTGAACTGTGCGCAGGGATCGTTTCCGTAGGTCTCCATTGCAAAGGTGGCAAGCGGCAGCATATTGATGCCGTAGGCGTCTTCCAGGATATCCAGATTGCCGTAGCGGGCGCTGAAGCGGATGACCGTCGCGATGCAGGCCATGGAGCCTGCAGCCGCACCCATCCAGACCACATCGTGGTTTCCCCAGGTAATATCAAGTGAATGGTATTTCAAAAGCCGGTCCAGGATCCTGTCCGGACAGGGACCTCTGTCGAAGATATCTCCGAGAATATGCAGATGATCCACAACCAGACGCTGGATCAGGTGGCACATGGCCGAAATAAAAGGTTCCGCCCGGCCGCTGTCGATGATCGCATCCACGATCGCACTGTAATACTCTTCCTTATTCAGGACTTCCGGTTTTTCCGTGATCAGTTCTTCGATCACATAGGCGAAATCATCCGGCAGAGCCTTCCGAACCTTGGAACGCGTGTATTTGGAAGAAACATGCTTGCAGAGTTCTACAAGCCGGTAGAGTGTGATCTTGTACCAGTCCAGAATATTTTTTTCCGTTTTTCTGATCAGCGCCATCTTCTGACGGGGATAATAGACCAGCGTGGCAAGTGTGCTCTTATCCGCCTCGGAAAGCGT
>JABUSX010000352.1 GCA_021442545.1 Eubacterium sp.
CGGTGCTCACTCTTGAAGTCGACGATAAGAACGCTGTGAAATCTGTCACCGTGAAAAATCTCGGCGGCATGGGCGGCCCCGGCGGCAATCCCGGAGGTTTCGGCGGTTCCGCTGAAGTTGTGCAGGGTTCTGCCGCAAATACGATCGACACCGACGGCGAATATACCGGAAACTATACCTCCACCGGAGATGACGAAAATGCTCTTCGTGTTGACGGAGCCACAGTTGTACTGACAGACATTACCGTAGATAAGTCGGCAGGGGCCACTTCCAACACGGAAAACGGAGATTTTTACGGCGTCAATGCAGGCCTCCTTGCCACAAACGGAGCCGATGTCACCATTACCGGAGCTGCCGTCAATACCTCCGCACAGAACGGCAACGGCGTGTTCAGCTACGGCAGCGGAACGGTGGTCAATATCTCTGATTCCGAGATCACCACAACGGCAGATAATTCCGGCGGCATTCAGACCACCGGAGGCGGCACCACCAACGCAGAAAATCTGACGGTCAATACCTCCGGTAATTCCTCTGCGGCTATTCGTTCTGACAGAGGCGGCGGAATCGTCAATGTAAACAAAGGCAGCTATACCTCCAACGGCTATAACTCTCCGGCAGTCTACTCCACAGCGGACATCACCATAGAGAATGCGGATCTTACGGCGACCAATTCGGAAGCACTGGTGATCGAAGGAAAGAACTCCATCAACTTGTATAACTGTACCGTATCCGGAAACATGAGTGACGATAAAGGCAGCTGCTCGGCAGAAAATGTTCATAACGTCATGATCTATCAGTCCATGTCCGGCGATGCCGAAGTGGGTACCGCGGAGTTTTCCATGGCCGACGGAAAGATGATCTGCAATAACGGAGACATTTTCTACTTCACGAACACCTCGGCCATCGCGACACTCCGCAATGTGGAAATCGAGAATCACGAGACGGATGCCTGTCTGATGCGGATCGTCGGCAACAGTGAGGCAAGAAGCTGGGGCAAAGCCGGCAGCAACGGTGCACAGGTCGACTTCACCGCTGAGGAGCAGACGCTTGACGGAGATATTGTGGTAGATACGATCTCTGCACTGAATATGCTGCTTTCCGAAAACAGTGACTTTACGGGAACGATCAATGTGATTGAGAACGCCCAGAACGGCACGGCAGTATCGGACAATGCGGTCATCGCACTTGCTTCCGGCAGCACCTGGACACTTACCGGGGATTCTGATATCACATCCCTGACGATCAGCGATGATGCACAGGTCATTATCCCCGCAGGCATAACCCTTAGTATCAACGGAAACGCCTATACGGACTGCACGCTGACAGCAGAGAGCGCTTTATAAGCAAAATATAATTTAAACGGCACATAAATCGAGGCTCCCGTGATCATGCGGGAGCCTCGGCTTTTCCGGGCATCGATCCGTTTCATAAACGTATCGGCAATGTTTCCGCGACAATGCGGGAGCCTTAGTTTTTTCCGGGCATCGATCCGTTTCATAAACGTATCCGCAATGTTTCCGTGACCATGCGGGAGCCTCAGATTTTCCGGGCTTTATTATTCTTCAGTGGTCATAATTGATATATGTCAGAAATAAGGGTAATATATAAACAAAGGTGGGTATCTATGCCAAGGGCAGGAAATGATTTGGCAAAGGAGGACGGACCAATGAGAATAGCAGTCACGTATGACAATGGAGAAATTTTCCAGCATTTTGGTCATACAGAAAGTTTTAAAGTTTATGATGTTGAGGATAACAAAATCGTTGCAGAGCAGGTTGTGGATACAAACGGGCAGGGACATGGCGCCCTGGCAGGATTTCTTTTCGGCGGAAAGGTGGATGTACTGATCTGCGGAGGAATCGGCAGAGGAGCACAGATTGCTCTTGCTGAAGCAGGAATCAAGCTGTATGGCGGTGTATCCGGTAATGCGGACGAGGCGGTTGCAGCCTTTTTAGCCGGAAACCTTGGATATGATCCGGATGTAAGATGCAGTCATCATGATCATGGAGAAGGACATACCTGCGGAAACCACGGCTGTGGAAGCCACAGCTGTCATTAAATACATTTTTACAGGAGGATTTTACCATGATGGAACAGAGATTTTTTATTTGCGAACATTGCGGAAATATGATGGCAGTAGTAAAGTCCAGCGGCGTGCCGGTGATGTGCTGCGGTCAGAAAATGACAGAACTTATACCCGGAACTTCTGACGGTGCGGTTGAAAAGCATGTGCCGGTATTTGAAGTGAACGGCAATATCGTTACGGTAACGGTAGGTGAAGTGGAGCATCCGATGCTTGATGCACATTACATCGAATGGATCTCCATTCAGACAAAGCAGGGAAATCAGAGAAAGGCTCTGAAGCCCGGCGATGCACCGAAGGCCTGCTTTGCTCTGTGCGAAGGCGATGAAGTTGAGGCAGTATATGCATACTGCAATCTCCACGGATTGTGGAAGAAATAAGGTGACCGAATATGAGTAAATATGCAGGAACGCAGACAGAGAAAAATCTTGAAGCCGCTTTTGCAGGAGAATCTCAGG
>JABUSX010000066.1 GCA_021442545.1 Eubacterium sp.
CTCACTATTCTTAGAAAGGAATCTGAAGTGAAGATAGTCACGAAGAGAATTCGTATGTATGGTATCGTCCAGGGTGTAGGTTTCCGCCCTGCCGTGGCCCGGCATGCCATGCGCTGCGGCATACGGGGATATGTATGCAATTACGGTTCCTTCGTCGAGATCATTGCCCAGGCCGATGAAAAACAGGCAGACACCTTCATACAGGCGGTCTGCACGGAACCTCCTGAGCGGGCCGAGATCATCCGGACACAGGTCGAGACACTGTCTTCTTCTGAAAACGCTCCTCTGTCATCATGTGCGGATATCCCAATATTTGAGGATTTCAGCATCACGGAAAGCACGCCTGCAGGCGGCGAGATCTTCATTCCCCCGGATATTGCGATCTGTGATGACTGCAGACGGGAATTGTATGATCAAAAGGACCGCCGCTATCTGCACCCGTTCATCAACTGCACGCAGTGCGGTCCGCGCCTCACCATTCTGGAATCGCTGCCCTATGACCGGGAACGTACAAGCATGAAGGAATTTCCGATGTGTCCCGCCTGCGATGAAGAATACCATGATCCGAAATCCCGCCGTTATGATGCGCAGCCGGTCTGCTGCAGCGACTGCGGGCCCGAGGTATACATTCTTCCCGTCCCGGACAAAAACATCCCCCGGCTCACGGGAAGCGAGGCAATCTCCTTTGCACGGAAGCTTCTCTGTGAAGGCGGGATCGTTGCCGTAAAAGGGATCGGCGGCTTCCATCTGGCCTGCAATGCTGCCGACGAGCAGGCAGTCCGGAGATTACGGGAACTGAAACACCGGCCGGTAAAACCCTTTGCCGTCATGATGAAGGATATGGAAACAGTCCGACGGGAATGCCGGATCGATGCCGTACATGAACATTATCTGAATGACCACCGCAAACCGATCCTGCTTCTGGACCGCTCTGCTTCCGGCCTGCTTGCCGGATCGATCGCGCCCGGAAACCCTTCTGTCGGCGTCATGCTGCCTTATGCACCGCTGCAGCTGCTGCTGTTTGACTATCCGGACGGGATCACGATGCCGGATATGCTGGTCATGACCAGCGGAAACATCTCCGGTGCACCGATCTGCCGGAATGATGAAGAAGCACTTGCACAGATCGGATCCTTCTGTGATGCCATCCTTTCGCATAACCGGACGATCCGGACAAGAGCCGATGATTCTGTCATGGATCTTTTCGACGGCAGACCCTATATGATCCGCCGGTCCCGCGGCTACTCTCCGCTTCCGGTTTCTGTGGAAGCCGGCTTTTCCGGACGGGTTCTTGCCATGGGCGGCGAACTGAAAAACACCTTCTGCATCGGAATCGACGATCTCTTCTATCCGTCTTCCTATATCGGAGACCTGGCAGACCGCCGTTCCGTCCGTGCACTGAAGGAAACGATCGAACGATACCGCGGTTTTCTGAATCTTGAGAACTTACAGGCTGTTGCCTGCGATCTGCATCCGGCCTACCATTCCGTACAGCTGGCCTCCGCCTATGGACTGCCCGTTATTCAGGTGCAGCATCATTATGCCCACATTCTCTCCTGCATGGCGGAAAACGGACGGACGGAACCTGTTCTCGGTGCCTCCTTCGACGGAACCGGCTACGGAACAGACGGCACGATCTGGGGCGGAGAGATCCTTTATGCAGATACAAAAGGATTCCGGCGTCTCGGGCACATCTGTTCCTTCCCGCATACGGGGGGCGACCTTGCATCCCGTGAAGGATGGCGCATTGCAGTCTCCATGCTGCATCACTACGGTCAGCAGAATGAAACAACGTTTTCCGGGCCGGGAGCAGATCATGAAAACGATCCCGCGCACCAGACGTCGCGTCTGCGGACGGATGCAGATGAAACGGTAAAAACTTTATCCACAGAGGATGTTCTTCAGACTGCGGAAGCACTTCAGCTTGCGGAAAAGAGTCAGTTAAAAGCACAGATCTCGGCCACATCTGCAGGACTGAATACGGTTTCCTCAACCAGTGCAGGCCGCCTGTTTGATGCCGTCAGCGCCGTTCTCGGCATCTGCCGTGCCTCAACCTTTGAAGGAGAAGCCTCCTGTGCCCTGGAATTCGCCGCACGAAAATGGGCCGGCAAAGTCTTCTGTGATCCGGAATCTGCCGCAGAGGAACGTACCGGAGAAATCTCCTGTTCCGCGGAATCTGCCGCAGAGGAACGTACCGGTAAAGATCTTCCGGAATGCAGAATTCTGCCGGATGAACAGCTGATCCGTTCTGCTTCTTCCGAAGAGGGTGAAACTGAAAACATACTGATCCTTTCAACGGATCTGCTCTTCAATGAGATCGTCCGGCGCCGGATGCAGAAGGAAGACGTTCATTTTCTGGCATATGCCTTCCACGCATGCTTATCCGACATGATCTGTGCGGCTCTCCTTGCCGCTTCGGCTCAGACCGGGATCCGCACGGCAGCACTCAGCGGCGGCGTCTTCCAGAACCGGCTGCTCCTGACGCTGACCGTA
>JABUSX010000211.1 GCA_021442545.1 Eubacterium sp.
TAATATATCACATTCTGAGAAAAGTAAAAAGGAAAATAAAAATTTAACAATTCTCTCCCACCGTTCCGAATACCTGCTGTGCCTTCTGCATGCCCTCTCCGATCACTTCTTCCACGCGTTCGGAAGCTTTTTCTGCATCCTTGCTGATGCCTTTTATCCCCGTCAGCTTTTCCAGGCTGTCCACATCATCCAGAGGCAGGATACGGAATTCCTGCGGCCAGGTCTGGCCTTCCACGATTTTGCCGTACACCCAGGTTCCCATAGCATCAACACCTGTCATGGATACTTTTCCTGTTTCATCCTTTGTCAGCTGAAGCGTCAGTATCACACCATCTTCCGTATAACCGCCCGGCATGTCCATATACATATATTCCTCAAGCTGGTTGCTGAGAGCGTTTCCTACTGAATAGGCACAGAACATCTTGTTTTTTCCGTCTGCACTTTCCAGTACATCAACGGATTCCAGACAGTGCGGATGACCGCCGATCAGAGCATTGACCCCCGAATCACAGAGATGCTGCGCGATCTCAATCTGATATTCTACCGGTTCTGTATAATACTCCAGCCCCCAGTGGATGCAGGAAATGATAAAGTCGGCTCCTGCCTGCTTCAGCTCCGATACAACCGTATCCGCCTCTTCAAAAAAGGGAGTTAATTCTTCGGGATTGAAGCTGTTGATCTTCTTTGCATCCTGTTCATCCACTTTTATGGCGTTGATGTAGGTGCCATTTCCGGTCGTCTGGAAGGTATAGTCAAAAAAGCCGACCTTAATGCCTTTGATATCCGCAATATACCAGCGCGGAGAGGTCTCATCCCTTCGAATGCCGGTGTAGGCATAGTTCATTTTGTCATAATAATCCATAGTTGAAACAAGTCCGTCGCCGAAGCTGTCATAAACATGATTGCTTGACAAAAGCTGAAGGTCAATTCCGCAGTCCGCGACCGTATCAATGAATTCAGGAGGCAGACGGAACAAGGTCACGCCGGTCACTTCCCAGGGATTCAGCGTAACCGCGCCTTCCATTTCACAGGTCGTATAATCCGCCTTGTCATAATAAGGCTTTATATATTGAAAAACGGGAGAAAAATCGTAGACATCATCCGTCTGTTTCAGTGTATACAGAATCGGATCATGCATGATCATGGAACCGGTACAGTCGATCGTGATCGTCGTATCCTCCGGCATTTCCGAAAGCATTTCGGTTTCATCCATCCGGACAGAAGAAGTATTCTCTGCTTTATTATCTTTCTTTGAACCTTTATTGAAAACGCCCGAAAGACCCAGCATGATCAGGATTGCAAGAAGAACACAGATCACAATGATCAGATATTTCACAGGGCTGTGAAGCAGAATATGCAGAATACGGGAAGACTGTTTTTTTCCGGGTCTCCGTTTACCGGTCATGACATGCTCCTTCCAATCTGAAACAGGTAAAAAGCCGCTGCCATTATACCACAGAATTACCTTTTATCAACGAACAGACATCCGGAAACAAAAACCGGTTTTCACTCTGCAGACGCATTCTCACGAGAGTAAACCGGCTTTGAATATGCATAAATTTCATAAAAAGAATATCATCAGCCGCATTCCGACTGCCTTTTTTCAGGAAGACGAGACCGGTTTTGAATCTGTTTCCACAACCTCCGGGGGCTGAATCACTGTTTTTCTCTGCATGCGGAAGAGTTCGATCTTCTTGATCTCGTTCCAGTTTTCCAGAACGATCTCTCCGATCGCCGGATCATACATGACTCCGAGATTTCGTGAAATCTCCTGCCTGCAGAAATCAAAGGTTCTGGCCTCGCGGTAACTGCGGCTGGACGTCATGGCATCGATGGAATCCGCAATAGCCACAATTCTTGCGCCAAGGGGAATATCCAGACCGGAAATACCGTCAGGATAGCCGTTCCCGTCAAAACGTTCATGATGATGACGTATGATCTGACTCACATCATAGAAGGCCTTGTTGTGTTTGATGATATCTTCTCCTACAACCGTGTGGCCCATCATGATATGCCACTCATTGTCGTTCAGTTTTCCCTTTTTACACAAAATCGAATCCGGAATGCCGATCTTTCCGATATCATGGAGACAGGCAGCCATATGAATCTCATCAACCGAAGCTTCGGAAAGCCCAAGCATCTGAGCAATCATCTTCGACATCATGCCGACCCGTTCCGAATGGTCGGCCGTATAGGAATCCTTGGCATCAACGGCACTGACAAAACTGGAAATGATGTCCATATAATCCGCCGAATCTCCCTTTGCATGAACGAGCCGGTTCGTCACCTTATCTTCATACATTTTCTTATCGGTCATCATTTTCCAGTCACTTGTGGTAAGACGATGACCCTCATTCAGAACAAGCGGGCTGAAGCCACGGGCGATCGACAGCGGCACCATCGATGTCTGATTATATTCCGCAACGGATTTGTCCATACGGCTGAAACAGGTCAGTACATCGGGCGCATCACC
>JABUSX010000367.1 GCA_021442545.1 Eubacterium sp.
GGCAGATAGTAGTTCATCATGGAGAACATACCCTTCTTCATTTCTCCGCCGTACCATGTGTTGATGATGACCTGTTCACGGCTTGTAATATTGAATGCCGCAACGGTTTCGGAATTGAGCCCAAGCTCCTTGTAATTTTCGACTTTAGCCTTGGATGCATTGTAGACGACAAAATCCGGCTCGAAGTTCTTCAGCTCTTCTTCTGTCGGAATGATGAACATATTTTTTACAAAATGAGCCTGCCATGCCACTTCCATGATGAAGCGGATCGACATTCTGCTGTCTTCGTTGGCACCGCAGAACGCATCCACAACGAAAAGACGCTTGCCGGACAGCTGCTTTTTGGCAATGTCCTTCATCAGAGCCCATGTTTCTTCGCTCATCGGATGGTTATCATTCTTGTACTCATCGGTTGTCCACCAGACGGTATCTTTGGAATTTTCATCCATGACAATGTATTTATCTTTGGGTGAACGTCCTGTGTAGATACCGGTCATGACATTGACAGCTCCGAGTTCACTGATCTGTCCCTTTTCAAAGCCTTCCAGGCCGGGTTTCATTTCTTCTTCAAAGAGCTGCTCAAAGGAGGGGTTATACACGATTTCCGTTGTGCCGCTGATACCATACTTTTCAAGATTCAATTCTGACATACTTTACCTCATTCTTTCCGGATTTTTCTTTTCAGATTCCTTACAGGCGGATTCATTCCCTCCGCCCCCTCATACTATTATACATAGAATGAAGTAAAGGTCAAAAACTTTTCAAAACTAATAAAATAGAAGGGCCCGCCCGCATAACCCTGTTATGACAGGCGGACCCTTCGGGGGGTCTGGTTTATTTTATTCAAAAGGGCTTCCTGGAACCCGTTTTTCCGGACCGCTTACTGATCGCCGAGTCCCGGGATCGTGAATCCGTTCCCATTGCCGAATCCGGGAATCATGTATTCGATATCCGGATCTGTCATACCCTCTGCACCACTCTGGTTCTGATTCTGATTCTGTTCCTTTTCCTTATAATAGGCATCCAGAACATCCTTCTTGCCGAGTGTGACGGTTACAACCTGTTCCTTATATTCTCCGTTATCTGCACGAAGGATCGTAACATCGATCGTTTCACCGGCTTTGTAATAGGAAACTTCCTTCATAAGCTCCTCTGAGCTGTTGATCTCTTTGTCACCGATATTGGTAACAATGTCACCCTTCATCAGACCGGCCTGTTCTGCCGGGCTCCCCGCAAGTACCTCTGTGAAGCAGACGCCTTCCGGTACACCATACATCTGTGAGAACTCGCTGCTGACATCCGCAAGTGTAACACCGAAGTAACCCTGTTCTTCTTCACTGTATGCTTCTCTTGTGGTCTGGTTCATCAGTTCTTCCAGGATCGGACGGGCCTTTGACATCGGAATCGCATAACCGACGTTATCCACCGTTGCTCCGCCGCTCTTGGCTTCGTTGATGCCGACAAGCTCGCCTTTCATGTTCAGGAGGGCACCGCCGCTGTTTCCGGAGTTGATGGCTGCATCCGTCTGGATCAGGTCCGTTGATGTAAAGATGTTGGTTCCGTCACTCAGATCCAGGTCACGTCCCAGGGCACTGACGTATCCGCTTGTCAGAGTCTGGCCGCTGCCCAGAGCATTTCCGATCGCCACAACCTGCTCGCCGAGAACCAGTTTATCGGAATCTCCGATCGAAACAGCCTTGATCACAGAAAGAGTTTCCGGCTCCAGTTCCGCTTTCTTTACCGCAAGCACCGCGAGGTCATTCTCTGCATCTTCACCCTTAACGATCGCATTTGCCACACTCATGTCTATGAAACCTACGGAAACTTCGTTTGCTCCGTTGACCACGTGCTGGTTTGTTGCAATCAGAAGCTCGGTATCGTTCTCTCCGACAATGACGCCGGTACCGGCTCCCTGTGCCTCATAAGTCTGTGTACCGAAGAAACTCTGCATTTCCTGAACGGACGTCGTTGCGACTGTAACAAGTGAGGGCATCGCCTCTTCCGCTACCTGTGCCACCGTCATCGTGCCGCTCGGATCCGTTGTAGTTGCGGCCACCACACTGCTTTCCACAACAGGAGCCTCGTTCATCGTAATGCCCGGTACGGCCGCCTCAGCTGAAGCTTCTGCCGAAACATCTGTCTTCTGTACAGCCGGATGGATCTTGTTTGCCGTAAGATTCACTCCGTAGGCAACGCCTCCCGCGATCAGGCCGAAGACCACTGCCATTGCGACCACTGACTTCCACGGACGCTTCGGCTTATCCTGTTTTGCCGGTTTTGCCTGCCGGGGGCCTTCCTGCTGCGGATTCCCCTGCTGACGCTGATAGTACTCGTAATGGATCCGGCTCCGCTCTTCTTCGTTCTTCTGTGCACTGTTGTTCCAGTCTGCTCTCGCCTGCTGCTGGCGCTGTGTCCAGCTGTAGCCGTTCGAAGAAGTCTGTGTGCCCTGTCCCTGAATACCGCCGG
>JABUSX010000113.1 GCA_021442545.1 Eubacterium sp.
AAATTATGGCAGAAAAATCTTTTAGACCTACCTTGACATACGCTGATGAGTTCCATCACGCTGCCGCGCCCACTTATCAGAAGCTGCTGTCCTACTATCAGCCGCAGATCTTGCTGGGTCTGACGGCCACGCCGGAACGTATGGACGGAAAAAGCATCCTGCCGTACTTTAATAACCGCATTGCGGCGGAGATCCGTCTGCCGGAGGCCATCGACCGCAAGCTGCTGTGCCCGTTCCAGTATTTCGGGGTTACCGATACAGTGGATCTGGACAGCCTGAAATGGAGTGCCGGAGGCTACGACAAGGGCGAACTGTCCAAGATCTATACTCTCAGCGGTGCAGCGGCTGACCGCCGGGCGGATATGGTGGTTTCTTCCCTGCTGAGATACGTGACGGATATTGATGATGTGAAGGGGCTGGGTTTCTGCGTTTCGATCGAACACGCGGAGTTTATGTGCCGGTATTTCAACGAGCATAATATCCCGGCCATGTTCCTGACCGGAGCATCTCCGGATGAGGAAAGAAAGACTGCCAAACAGCGGCTTGTCACAGGTGAGGTCCGCTTTATCTTCGTGGTGGACATCTACAACGAGGGTGTGGATATTCCGGAGGTCAATACCGTGCTGTTCCTGCGCCCCACGGAGTCCCTGACCATTTTTCTGCAGCAGCTTGGCCGCGGTCTGCGTCTGGCCGAAGACAAAGAATGTCTGACCGTGCTGGATTTCATCGGGCAGGCAAATAAAAAGTACAATTTTGAAGACAAATTCGCCGCACTGCTTTCAAACACCACGCGCAGCGTTACCCGGGAGATCAAAGACGGCTTTATCTCTGTACCCAAAGGCTGTTATATCCAGTTGGAAAAGAAGGCGGCAAAATATATTCTGGACAACATTCGGGCGTCCTACGGATACAGCGCGGGTCTGGTAAGCCGCATAGCTTCTTTCACGGAAGATACCGGCATGGAACTGACTCTGAAAAATTTCCTTGATCATTATCATATCGATCCGCGGGCAGTCTACAAATTCTCTTCTTTCTCCAGATTGTGCGCACGTGCAGATGTAACAGATGATTTTGCCGAACCGTCGGAAGAAGTGCTTACCAGGGCATTTTCAAAATTTGTCGTGGTGGATTCCCGGCGCTGGATCGCCTTCCTTCTGGAAGTTCTGCCAAATCTCAACAGCATGGATTTTTCTGCTTTTTCTGATATTGAAAAGCGGATGATGCAGATGTTCTATGTAACGGTATGGAACAAAACGGGAGAAGACTGGAACAGCCGCGAAGTACAGGATGCTATTCATTCCCTGGCCGACAGTCCGGTCATGTTGGAGGAACTCATTAAACTGCTGCAATATCGATATGAGCAGATCGACTTCATCGATGAGCCGATAGATCTTGGCTTTGACAGCCCGCTGGATCTGCATTGCACCTATACCCGCGATCAGCTGCTGGCCGCCATGGACTTTATGAAACCTGCAACTGTGCGTGAGGGTGTGAAATGGCTGCCGGAGAAGAAACTGGATGTTTTCTTCGTGACCCTCAACAAGGCAGACAAGGATTACTCACCGACGACCATGTACAATGACTACTCGATCAACGAAAGCCTGTTTCACTGGCAGAGCCAGAGCACCACGTCAGCCGATTCTCCCACCGGTCAGAGGTATATTCATCATCGGGAAAAAGGGAGCCGGGTTCTGCTGTTCGTGCGGGAATTCAAGTCGGATCGCATTACCGGAGGCGCAGAAGCATACACCTTCCTTGGAACCGCCAATTATGTGAGTCATGAAGGATCCAGACCCATGAATGTTGTCTGGAGACTGGATCGTCCGATTCCGGCCAGATTCCTGAAGAAGACGAACAAGCTGGTTGTGGGATAAGCGTACACATAGATATCATCGTGGATCATACATGATTTGTCCGGCCAAACGATCATGCCGGGAAGGATGTTTTCATGTCTTCTTGACACGGATTTTCATTTATTGTTATTGTAGTAAAGGAAATTTTTTATACGTTAAGAAAGGAGAAAATATGAAGAAAAACTACAGAAAATTAACCGCATTCCTTCTTGCGTTAGCGATGGCGGCGACGCTGTTTATCGGATATGGAGACAGAGCGGAAGCCGGTGTGCTTCAGGGTGCGGCTGTCGTTCAGGCGGCAGAGGATGGTACATCTGCTGCTTCCGAAGCGGCGGCAGAGGATGCTGCAGCTCTGGCAGAAGCGGGTCAGCAGAAATATGCCGGAATACCCTGGAATGACAGCAACATTTTAGGAAACCTGGATGAAGAATCTCCTCGGCTTCAGGATGACTTTTATCAGGCCATCAATTATGAATACTTAAAAGAACATCAGGATGGTATGGGAATCAGTTCTGCTATGCTGCAGGCGGAACCGAATTATAATACCGTGATGAAGGGTCTGATTAACGATCCGTCATACAAATCCGATCTGATGGATCAGATCCG
>JABUSX010000064.1 GCA_021442545.1 Eubacterium sp.
GTCTGAAAACTGAAGCCATATTTTTGATCACTATCAAGAAAGGATTCCTACATGAGCACACGCGTTGCCCTTATCTCCATCATCGTCTCCAATGACAACCACATCAGCGAAGTCAATGCCCTTCTGCACGAAGCAGCCCCCTATATCATCGGCCGCATGGGCATTCCCTACCGTGCAAAAGACATCAACATCATCAGTGTCGCCATCGACGCTCCGCAGGACGTGATCAGCGCCCTCTCCGGAAAGATCGGCAAACTGGACGGCATCAACGCCAAGATCGTATATTCAAACGTAATTTCTTCTGAAACCGAAGAAAAATAAGGAAAGGACACGTCCATGCTGAAGCGATTAAGCCATGAACGTCAAACGGATACCTCCGCTTTTGAGGTAAAAGCCGGCAGTGCCGCATTTCCGCATCCCTTCGCGAAAGGTCTGGAATACAATGCTCCGGTCCACGGAACCTGGAACATCGTGCACATCGGCATGCAGGTGCCCGGAGCACACCAGATCTACGTCTGCTCCGACAACTGCATGCGCGGTGTCGTCATGACCGCAGATGAAATGGGCCTCGCCGACAGGTTTTCCTGCGTATCCGTTACAGAAAAAGATCTGCTCTCCGACAATATGGAATCCATAACGATCGAAGGCGTATCCGACGTGATCCGCAGACTCCCGTACCGGCCGCCCGTGGTCATGGTCTTTACGGTGTGCCTGCACCTCTTCGTCGGAAGCGACCTGGATTACATATACCGTGAACTGAACCGCCGCTTTCCTGATATCTTTTTCTGCCGCTGCTTCATGGATCCGATCACACAAAAAACGTCACTGACGCCGGAACAGAAGCTGCGGAAAGCCATGTTTGATCCTCTGAAAAAACAGGATCTCAGTCCTGAAGGACGGAAAACGGTGAACATCCTCGGAAGCGATGTCCTGCACACATGCGAGACCAGCGATCTGTACCTCATGCTGCAGAACGCCGGATTTACCGTCCGCCAGCTTCAGGACTGCAGATCCTTTGCGGACTATTCCGCGCTCAGCGATGCCGCGCTGAATATCTGCTGCTATCCATCCGGACTTCACGGTATTTCCGAACTGTCCGAACGGCTCGGCATACCCTGGCTCTACCTGGCCTCTTCCTTCTCATACTCCGAGATCAAAACTTCAGAAGAAACACTTGCCGCGTGGATCCGTGCTGATTTGTCTGTAACCGGCAGTACTGCCAGCTTCCCTGACAAAGCACGCTGCGATGAAGCCCTGGAGTCTCTCAGCCGCAAACTCCAGAACATTCCCGTATGCCTGGACTATACGGCTCATCCGCGTCCGCTCTCCCTGACACGTCTTCTTCTTACACACGGGATCGATGTACAGAGAGTTTATCTGGACGACATCAGTGCCGAAGAAGAGCAGGACCTGGCCTTTCTGTCGGAACACTTTCCGGAACTCACGTTCTGTGCAACGGTTCGTCCGGAAATGCGCATTCAGCAGAAGATTCCCTCTGAAGGATCACCGGATAAGATTCTGGCCATCGGTCAGAAAGCCGCCTTTTTTGAAAACACGCCATACTTCGTCAATATGGTCGAAGGCGGCGGCTTATGGGGTTACGCCGGGATCCTTGCCCTCTGCCGTCAGATCGAGTCCGCACTCCGGGATCCGAAAGAGATCCGGGACACCGTCGTTCGGAAAGGGCTCGGCTGTGACAGCCTCTGCGTGGTGCCCGTCTGGCAGAATAAACCCAAAAAAGCCTGACTATTTTACCCTCTGCCAAAGACCAGACCATTTAAAACCGAAGGATCTGAAACCGGTTCGCGCTTTATCCGGTCTGAAAACTGCACTATATCCTGATAATTCGGAAAAACCCTTGCAGTACCTTTATACCTTTTGCAAACATAAAAAGGAAGAACCATGGAACAGACAAGAATAAAACTTCCGGTCTATACAGGTGATGTATCCGGATCAGCAAGCGCCTTATACGAACTCGGTGGTATGATCGTCATTCACGACCCGTCCGGATGCAATTCCACATACAACACCCATGACGAGGTGCGCTGGTATGACAAAGAAAGCCTCCTTTTTATCTCCGGACTGACGGACCGGGATGCGATCAGCGGAAATGACGGAAAACTGATCAACGATATCATTGAGGCCGCACGCTACTACAAGCCTGCTTTCATCGCTATCGTCAATTCCCCCGTTCCCTGGCTGATCGGAACAGACTTCGATGCGATCTGCCGTGCGGTTGAGGAACAGACCGGTATCCCGGCCTTTTACATTCCCACAAACGCCATGCACGATTACATCTGCGGCGCCGGGCAGGCCTTTTCCGGGCTCGCCCGAAAATTATTCTGTTCAGAAAAACAAAATAGGGACATTGCCTCTTCTATTCCGGCTGATACAGGAAAATCCTTCTCTGATCTGTCGGAAAAAAATCCCGTCCGGACCGATACGGAAAATGCCGACT
>JABUSX010000192.1 GCA_021442545.1 Eubacterium sp.
TCGTAATGAAAGAAAATTATTCCGTCTGCCTGGAACCCCAGTTCATGCCCGACGGAATCCACAGCGAAACCGAACCGGATATGATCCTGCGGGCAGGTGAAAACTACGAAGCCGAGACCACTTTTCGTTTTTCTGTGATCTGAATCATCACCTCCGGATCAGAAGTACGGCCACGTCATTTACGTTTGTTCCGGTCGGTCCGGTCATGATCAGCCCATTACATTCTTTGAGTGCATTATAAGAATCGTTATTCCGCAGAACGTCATAAATGTCGATGCCCTCAGCCGCCAGTTCCGATGCGGTCTCGTTATCGCAGCAGCCGCCGGCCGCATCCGTGGGACCGTCGGTTCCGTCACTCCCCACACTGAACACAAGCGTATCGGGAAGACCGCTGATGCCCCGGGCTGCGCTGAGGGCAAGTTCCTGATTGCGGCCGCCTTTGCCTTTTCCGGTAAGATGAACGACCGTTTCGCCGCCGGCGATGAAGGCCAGGCTCTTTTCGGTATCGGCATGACTTTTCGCAATGGCTGCCAGAAAGGCACCGGCTTCCCTTGCTTCACAGTCCAGTCTGTCCGTAAGAATTATGGCTTCATAACCAAGCGCTTCACAGGCTTCCTTTGCCGCCGCGCAGAGATTCCGGACACTGCCTGTGATCACAGTCTCCACATTGGTCAGCTTCTTCGGTGTTTCCCGGGAAAGACAGGCCAATGCCTCTTCGCTCAGTTTAAGACCATATTTATTCACCAGGTTCAGTGCCTGTTCACAGGTGCTGCTGTCCGGATACGCCGGACCGGAGGCGATCATATCCAGCGGATCCCCAAGAATGTCGCTGAGTACGATGCTGAAAACTCCTGCCGGTTCACAAAATGCGGCAAACCTGCCCCCTTTTACGGCCGAGAGGCGCTTCCGGATCGTGTTTATCTCCACGATATCTGCGCCGCAGGCAAGCAGCTGCCCGGTAATATCCGAAAGCTCCCCGCCGGAAATCAGCGGTTTTTCAAAAAGAGCCGATCCTCCGCCGGACAAGAGAAAGAGAACCGTATCCCTTTCGGTAAGATCTTTCACAAGATCAAGAGCCGCCTGCGTCCCGATAAAAGAATTTTCGTCCGGCACCGGATGACCGGCCTCATAACAGTTCATGCCGGGGATAAGTCCTTTAACATGGTCGTACTTAGTGACCACAACGCCGCCCCTGATCTGGTCCCCCAGAATCCCGGAAGCAGCCTTCGCCATCTGCCAGCCGGCCTTTCCGGCCGAAACCACGTACAAGTCTCCGCCGGAGAAATCCCTCTCCCGAAGTGCACGAGCCACCGCCTCGTCCGGCAGAACCTTCCGGATCGCCTCACGGATAATATAATCGGCATCTTTTCTGATCTGTTTTACAGGACGCAAGATCACACCTCTATCAAAAGCAAAGTCTATTTCCTCACATTTACAGTTCCGTTTTACATTTACAGTTCCGTTTCAACAGTAATAAAGCTTCCGCCCTTCCCTTTTTCAACCTTGATCTGCTGCGGTATATTCTCGATCAGCTCTTCCCGATGACTGATCACACCGACAAGCTTATTTGCCCCTGAAAGGTTCACAAGAATATCCAGAGCACTTTCGATGGATTTCTTGTCCAGGGTTCCAAAACCTTCATCCACAAAGAGCGCGTCCATCTGGATTCCGCCCAGGTTCGTCGAAACCGTATCCGAAAGTCCTAATGCCAGGCTGAGAGAAGCCTTGAAGCTTTCTCCTCCGGACAGATTTCCGACAGGTCTGCGGTGTCCTGTATAGTTGTCCAGCACTTCGAGATCCAGGAACGTGTTGCTCTGTCTTCCGAGCTCTCCTTCTTTTCGATACAATTCGTACTGACCGTCACTCATCGGTGAAAGACGCCGGTTTGCCGCTCTGATGATCCCGTCAAAGCCGGCCGCCTGTACATACTGTTCCAAGGTGATCTTGCCGTTTCCTGTCTTGCCGCTCACCATGTCATGCAGTCTCCTGCAGACAGAATACTCACGGCGGTATCGTTTCCATTCTCCTTCTCTTGAACTGATTTTTTCTGCGGTTTCTTTGTTGTTCTCAATTCTGCCTCGGATAATCCCCTGGCTCGCGTTCAGCTGCTCCACGATATGTTTCTGTTCCTCACGTTGAGAGCTCAGCTGTTCAATATCGATCCAAGTTCTTTCTTTGGCACTTTCTTCCGCAGCCTTTAACTGATCTCCGTTGCTTTTAACCTCAAGATCATAGTCACGAAGCTTATTTTCTTCTGCTTCAATTTCTTCCTCCGGAAGATAACAGGAAAGCATCTCCTCTTCATCCTTGAAGCCATTCTCACGGAGAACTTCTTCGAATATCCCTGAGAGTTCATCCATCGTCTTCGTTTTATCTGTCAGATCTTTTTCCAGCCTCTCCAGAATCGTCTTTTTTTCTGTCAGCTGATGGCCGGCCTCTTCTTCTTTT
>JABUSX010000274.1 GCA_021442545.1 Eubacterium sp.
CTGATCGAAGGAACCCGACAGCGTGGTGTCGTAGAATTCCGTCATTGCAGTGTAAGAGCCCATGGTCAGAATGCCGTCAAAGGAAAGAAGAGGCAGGTCGACGTACCGGGCGTTGACCACCACCGTTTCCATGCACATGGGACCTGCAGCTCCTCCGCTGCTCAACGTGGACAGGCTGCCGATGCCCTCGATCTCAAACAGACGGGCTTCCATCTCCATGGGACCCACCGCCAGCTTCTGCGATTTCTTCTCCGTAACAGTAAATTGCTTTTCTGCCAGCTGCAGTATCTGATTAATAATTTCGCTCATTTAAATAACCTCCGTAAGTTTTTCTGCTTAACAAGGCATCCTGCATATGTCGTATTTTTCTGTATGACAAGGCCGTTATGCGTATGCCATGCCTGTCCGGGCAGGCATGAGGCAGTCAGGTAAAGCGCGAAGCTTTCTTTCAAGCTGTCTGCTGTTTCATCCAGGTCACGATTGCATCTGCCGTTTCGTTCCACTGCTCTTCAGCGGAAATAGTGGCGTCATTGTCGCCGGGCTGTTTGCCGTAGCTTCCGACCTGGGCATGGTTGCCGCCCTGAATGGTCACTTCCTCAAGCTGCGGTACCTTTGCCTTAGCTTCTTCCATTGCTTTCTCGCGCACCACCCCGTCTTCGGATCCGTGCACCTCCAGGACCCGCAGAGGCTCATTACCCAAGTCCTCAGTCGAGCGCGAGGCCAGCAGGACCAGTCCTTCATATTCCGGCACATGTTTCTTCACATACATGGACGCGGCGACGCCTCCAAGTGAATGCCCGCCGATGTACCATGTTGTGATCTGCGGGAACATCTGCTGCACGCCGTCGGCGGCGTTGACTCCCATCAGTGCGAAGTTAAACGGCATCGGACAAACAACGCAGAGTACTCCGCGTGACGCCAGGCACTGCATGACAGGTGCGTAGGCCTCCGGATCGACTCTCGCACCGGGGTAGAAGATAAATCCTTCTTCAGGATCCGCGGGAATAAATGCAATCTTTCCGTCTATCTTTTCAACAGTCACATCGCTGTCCGCATAGGTGCCCGTGTTCTCTATCGCACTTTTAGCCGTGCTGTCCGCAGACATGGGGATGCTCATGAAAATGGCAGAACCCACCAGAGCAGCCGCAATCACCACAATGATAATTATGATGATGCGTTTCAGAACGCTGCGCTTCTTTTTCTGTCCGGTCTGTTGGTTTACTCTGTCGTTGCTCATATGATTGTCCTGCCTTATTTCTGTTCAAAAATGAATACCGTTTACTTTAAAGAATCGTGTTTAGTGCAAAGAAACGTGATCACTGAAAAAATGCCATAGTATTTTCGATAATTCATGATATCTCATAAAAGCCTTCCCCTTGTCAATACCATCGGTTGAGATAACCGAGTTGTATAACCGCCGTATCGAATACAGATATTTTCGTATGAAGGTACACTCTGGATTTCGTTGGGAAATAATTTTTTAATTTTAAAAATATTCCGATTTCGGAATTTACCGGCAAAATAAAAAGAAATATTCCGGTTTTGGAATTTATCGGCAAAATAAAAAGAAATATTCCGGTTTCGGAATTTACCGGCAAAATAAAAAGAAATATTCTGGTTTCGGGATTTATCGGCAAAAATCAACATAAATGAATAGCGAAATGAATTGAAATCTTGCCGATACAGAAATACAATAAGTATATCATCGGAGGTGCTTATGAAGTATGTATCGGTAGCCGAGATGGCGAAAAAATGGGGCATATCGGAACGTTCGGTGCGGAATTACTGCGCCGGAGGTCGTATTCCTGAAGCTTTTATTACCGGCAAGACCTGGAATATTCCCGAGGATGCTGTCCGTCCTGCGAGAATAAATCAAAAATCGTATGCACCAAAGAATCTCCTCGGATATCTGCGTGCGGAAAAAGCCGGCGGTATAAAAGGCGGCATTTATCATAAGGTGCAGATCGAACTCACATACAATTCCAATCACATAGAGGGCAGCCGCCTGACTCATGACCAGACCCGCTATATCTACGAAACCAACACCATCGGCATAGGAGATGGTACGGTCAGCGTGGATGATGTTCTGGAAACGGCAAATCACTTCCGCTGCATAGATCTTGTCATCGAGCAGGCAGGCCAGCCCCTGAGCGAGACATTTATCAAACTCCTGCATCTGACATTGAAAAACGGAACCGGCGATTCACGAAAAGACTGGTTTGCAGTCGGAGACTATAAAAAGCGGCCAAACGAGGTGGGCGGACGCGAAACTACTCTGCCCGAGGAAGTTCCGGGGCGAATCAAAGAACTTCTTCGCTCATACAACGCCGTAAAAGAAAAAACGCTGGAGGAAATCATCGCTTTCCACTATGAGTTTGAAGCTATCCATCCCTTCCAGGACGGCAACGGACGTGTAGGACGCCTCATCCTGTTCA
>JABUSX010000118.1 GCA_021442545.1 Eubacterium sp.
AATCCCCGCGACACAAGCGTTGAAGAAATCGAGGCTCTCTACCGCAGCCTGATGTAATCGAATTCGTATAAAAAATCTGCGGTCTTCCTGTCAGAACACATATCTGACATAGAAGGCCGCAGACAACAGGCGGCGATAAAACCGCCGCCGTCCAGGATAATGACAAAAAAAGACCCGGAAAAGATTTCTCTTCTCCGGATCTTTTTTATTGTCTTTTTAATATATTTAAGTGATTCTGTCTGCTTCTGTACGGCTCTTCCGCAGCTTCTGCACTTAACCGGTCTTCCGTCATACAACCGCCGGTTTAGAGTCCGCCCTTGATCCAGGTGCAGAACATCCGGATCAGTTTTTCAAAACCCCCGGAATAACTGGCTCCGTCCAGTGCATTCCGCATCATGATCGGGTTATCCGTTGTGATGCCGTCCACGCCGAGGTCAACCAGAGCCTGAACCGTTTCCTCCGTATTTGACGTCCATGAGAAGATACGCCTGTCTGCCTGATGGATCTTGTTTACCATTTCCGCAGTAATATTTCCCTGTTCAATGGAGTAATCATCGGTGTTGTCGATCGTCGTCAGATCTCCGCTCGCAATCACCATACAGTATGCCGTATTGAATGTCGGATCAAGCTTTTTCACATTTGCGATCGTATCATAATTCAGGCTGATGATCGTCGAACGTTCCTTCATATCATTTTCAGTGATCACATCCATAACAGCCTGTTCGATATCATGGTCAAATTCGGAAGGTTTGATCTCAATGATCAGCTCGATATCCGGGTAGTCATAGAAGAATTTCAGGACTTCATCCAGTGTCGACAGATGCAGTCCTCTGTATTCTTCGCTGAACCAGCTTCCGGTTTCCAGCTGTGAAACCTCTTCATAGGTCAGATCGTGTACGAAGACACTCTGTCCGGATACACGGGTGAGATCGTCGTCATGAGATACGATGATCACGCCGTCTTTAGTCTGGTGTACATCCAGCTCTACCAAATCCGCTTCTTCTTCTGCAGCAAGCACGAAAGCCGGCATGGAGTTTTCCGGCGCCCTGTAAGAATCGCCCCTGTGCGCTATGATCTGAGGCCGGTCCGGTTCCTCTGCCATAAACGAATACGTATCTTTATTCACCACAATATTCGATACCACCAGCACACCGATGACTGCCGCAAGAACGGTCATCGCAGGCGACCACTTCTTTCCGTTCTTCAGAATCTTCACTTCTTTCGAACCCGAAAGCATTTCATACAGAACTGTCAGAAGTGCCAGGTTAACGGCCGGGATAAAGCAGGTGAACAGCAGGGTTTTGATGACTCTCATTGTCGTCAGCTGCGTATAGGCCGTGGAAATGGAGCCTCCGTCTTCTCCGGCAGTCAGCGAAGTCAGCCAGTTTACAAAGCCGGACGCGATTCCGCTCAGACCGTAGCAGATGGCATTCGTAATAATAATAACAACAATAAGGGCGATCAGAAGACGAATTCTGTTTCCTTTAATGACTGCTTTGCTCTTCTTCCCGGCTTCGGAGAAGCTGCAGCCTTCACGATTATAAATGATCAGTGAAAAGGCCGAGTTGAGGAAAACGATCACCATGACAATGCAGAAAATCATAATGATCGTGCTGAGAAGATTATTGGCATTTATGAAATCCCTGATAAACTCCGGCAGGCCGGTGCTGAACGCATCCTGATACAGAGGAAAGAATCCGCTCAGAGGAAGAAGAACCAGCAGGAAGACCGCAACGCCCCAGTTCTTCGGATGGATTCCATCCTTCCATTTCATGACGCCTGCGTTGATGATTTCCACCAGAGTCACCTTTTTCTGTGCTGATCCCATGGAAAAAGCGTAGACCAGTGCGGATATTTCGAAGGAAGCGATCATCACAAACAAGATCAGACAGATTACGATCAGGATCCAGGTAAGCGGGTTTTTCAACATGCCGCTCATATTGGAAGTGGCTATGTACGTCGTTCCGTTCGCACTCATAATGAGAGATTTGAACATAGATGCCAGCGCATAGCTGACAAAATAATTGACCGCAGAAAACAGGATGAGAAACAGCAGAACAGGACGCAGATTAAAACGTATTGTTTCCCACAGCTTTTTGAAAACATCCGTAAACTTCATGATAACCAGACTCCTTTTTTTCATTCGTCCGAGCCGCCCTCTGCCGTTCGGAAAGCCGGCATCAGACTGCTCTTTTCTGAATTTTGCCAAAAAAAATTTATCAATAATTATAATATATTCATAAACAAGCGTAAACCTCATTTATGTATAATTTTCGATATATAGTTGTTCATATTTCTGAATCTGCACCTCCCGTCTTTTCCTTCTGATTCCTGTTTTACTTTCGGTTTCTGCAAGATTCTTTCTATCCTGCTTCCTGCCGTTTTCTTTGCTCGTTTCCTGTAAGATTATCTCTCTTCGGTTTCCTGCCGT
>JABUSX010000018.1 GCA_021442545.1 Eubacterium sp.
GATGAGGAAGGGTTCGGCAGAATCGGTGACAGGTATGTCATAGCCTGCAGAACTTCCTTCGGACTGCCGGGCGACGTCGTTGATTTTTATCTGGAAGACGGCCAGGTGATCAAGACGGTCGTGGGTGATTCCAAAGGCTCTGACAAAGATCCCTATGAAAGATGGGGACAGGCAGAAGGGCAGAACGTTATTGAGTTCATGGTAAAGGGAAGCGTCTGGTACAACGGGCATGTGAATCCCGGCAATGCGGGCTGTCACCCGGAATGGGGCGGACGAAGAGTCGTGCAGGCAGTGAATTACGGGAGTATCCTGTAAGATCATGTACGCAGGACAGTGAGTCAGATGAGCCGGAAAAAGCAGGCTCCCGGTTGCTGGTGGCAGCAAAATCATGTGCCGGACAGTGAGACCGGCGAGCCGGATATGTCTGTGCAGGAGTCGGGAGTATCTTTCAGAAACTGAATGGGGACAGGAGAGACCCTATGGAGCACCTGCGTTGTGTGGTGGAAAGAATTACATATCAGAACGCAGAAAACGGATACACTGTTTTAAAGGTGGCCGTGAAGGGTGCATCCGATCTGGTGACGGTGGTCGGTACCATGCCGGATACACATGTAGGCTGTGTTCTGTCTCTGGACGGATTCTGGAAAACGGATGCGAAGTACGGAAAACAGTTTTCCGTGGAAAAATTTGAAGAAACACTTCCGGCCACGGTATACGGCATTGAAAAATACCTGGGTTCCGGTCTGGTAAAGGGCGTGGGTCCGAAATATGCCCGGAGGATCGTGGAAAAATTCGGGAAGGATACCCTGGACATCATTGAGGAGGATCCGGACCGGCTGCTTGAGGTTTCCGGCATCGGCCGGGTCCGTGTGGACCGGATCAAAAAGAGCTGGATCGAGCAGAAAGAAATCAAGAATATCATGCTGTTCCTGCAGGGGCATGAGGTCAGCACGGCACATGCGACGAAGATCTTTAAGACTTACGGCAGCGACAGCATTTCGGTGGTTACGGATAATCCGTATCGTCTGGCAGACGACATCTGGGGGATCGGATTCAAAACCGCAGATACAATTGCAGAAAAACTGGGGATCGATAAATACCGCTTTATACGTCTGAGAAGCGGTATTTTCTATGCTCTGAACAAACTCTCGGAAAGCGGACACTGCTATGCGCAGAGAGAACAGCTCCTTGATGCGGCGGTGAGCCTTCTTTCCGGAGAAAAGGCGGAGAATTTCAAAGATCTGAAGAAGGACTGTTTTTCCTCAGAAGAAAATGAATATCGGACGAAACTGGAAATGACGCTGGATGAGATGCTTCGGACCGATGATCTGATCCGTGATGAGGATGCCATCTATCTTCCGCCGTTTTTCTTTTCCGAAACAGGATGTGCAAGGCGGCTCAGCAGGCTGATGAATTCAGGCAGGAGGGTGAGCCCGGATGCAGATGAGGTGCTTCTGCAGATCCGGATGCAGTCTGTGATCGACTACGACGAAGTGCAGCTGGAAGCGATCCGTACGGCGATATCATCGAAGGTGATGGTTCTGACCGGAGGACCCGGAACGGGAAAAACGACCACGACGCTCGGCATTATTTCGGCTTACAGAAAATGCGGCTGCCATATCCTTCTTGCGGCTCCTACGGGACGTGCGGCAAAACGCCTGTCGGAAGCGGCCGGAACGGAAGCAAAGACGATTCACCGATTACTGGAATACCAGCCGGCGGAAGGCTACCAGCGAAATGAAGAAAAGCCGCTGGAGGGAGATGTCCTGGTTCTGGACGAATGTTCCATGATCGACATTATGCTGATGTTTCATCTTCTAAAGGCCATTCCGGATCATATGACGCTGATCATGGTGGGGGACAAGGACCAGCTGCCGAGTGTCGGAGCCGGGAATGTTCTGAAAGATATCATAGCGTCGGAGGCCGTGCCGGTTGTCCGGCTGACGCGCATTTTCCGCCAGGCGCAGGGCAGCAGGATCATCATGAACGCCCATCGGATCAACAAGGGTGAAGCCATTGATATGAGAGGCGGCAGAGATTCGGATTTTTTCTTTGCGTCAAGAGAGACGAATGAGGAAGTCGTGGAACTTCTGGTGCAGTACTGCACAAAGAATCTTCCTCGGTATTACCACGCGGATGCGTTTGAGGATATTCAGGTGCTGACGCCCATGCAGCGCGGAATCTGCGGTGCGGCGAATCTCAATCAGCTGCTGCAGGCGGCCATGAACCCGTCCGGCATCTGTCTTCGAAGGGGTGCGGTTCAGTACCGGCTTCGGGATAAGGTCATGCAGATCCGGAATGACTATGACAAGGAAGTTTTCAACGGGGATATCGGACGGATCTGCCGTGTGGATATGGAAGAAAAGGAACTTACGGTAAACTTCGACGGCCGCGAAGTGACCTATGATGTGTCCGAACTGGATGA
>JABUSX010000414.1 GCA_021442545.1 Eubacterium sp.
CCGGCACGGAGCTTCTGCCCTATGCCTACAAGATCATCGAGAGCCTTACGAAACAGGGACGGGGTGCGATCGTTATTTCGTCCTACCTGCCGGAAGTAATGGGATTGTCAGACCGGCTGTTTGTTGTTGCGCAGGGCAGGATCACAGCAGAATACGGACCAGACAGGTTGAAAGATCTCACAGAAGAAGAAGTTCTGAAAGCAGCTTCTATTGAAGGCTGAGAGGAGAGAAGGAAATGAAAGTAAACAAAAAATCTATTTTCGGCACCACAGAGTTTACGCTCGGCATTATCATCATAGCTCTGTTCGTCATTGCTTCTATTTTTACGAAGAGTTTCTGTTCATTCTACAACATTACAAACCTGTTTAAACAGGGAGCCATCGTCGGTGTTCTGGCCATCGCACAGACAGCCGTTATTATCACGGGCGGAATCGATATTTCCGGTGGTGCGATTGCCGGAATGAGCTGCATGCTGATGGCTCTTCTTCAGACAAGAGCAGGACTGCCTCTCGGCATTTATCTGATCATTGGTGTGGCTGTGGCCGTTGGCTGCGGGTTTGTCAATGCCGTCATCATTTATGACCTGAAGGTTCCGCCGATGATCGCGACTCTCGGTACGCAGACGGTCTTCCGGGGTATTGTTAAGCTGCTGTGCTCAGGAAACCCGGTCACCTTTACGGATGAAAACGTTCTGCGGCTTGGAACGGATATGGTATTTGGCGTCATACCGATTCTGGCTCTGTTCTGGATCATCATAGCGATCGTCGTGTTTTTGTGGCTGCGCTATACGATCTCCGGACGAAACATGTTCGTCATCGGTTCCGGCGTCGAAGTCGCGAAACTGAGCGGTATCAAGGTCCGCCGGATGTTCTATCTCGTCTATTCCATGGCAGGTCTCCTGTATGGTATTGCAGGTCTCATGCTGGCCGGCCGTGTCGGCATGGCTCAGCCGGGTACAGGTGAAGGCTATGACATGAACGCGATCGCAGCTGCCGTTATCGGCGGTGCATCTCTGGCAGGCGGACGCGGCGCCGTAACGGGAACGTTGCTCGGAACGCTTCTGATGGTCATTATCACGAATGCAGGTACGGCATTCCAGATTGATCCGTACATCCTCGATGTTACGACCGGTGTTCTGATCATCTTCGCCGTTGCCATGGATATGATCAAATCCAGAAAGTAATAAAAATTGTTCAGATTTACCGCCGCAGAGAGGGAAGTTCCGGATTTGCGGCGGTTTTTTTTAACAGATGACTGACACCCGGGATCATGGACGGTTTATATGAATATTTATGATGTTGCAAAAGAAGCCGGTGTTTCACCGTCGACGGTTTCAAGAGTACTGAACAACAGCGCCAGTGTACGGGAATCCACCCGGTCGAAGGTAATGGCGGTTATCAAGAAAAAAGAGTATACGCCAAGTGCATTGGCGCGTAATCTGAGCACCGGAAGATCAAATAACATTGCCTTCCTCGTGCCGGATATCGAAAATCCGTTCTTTTCAAAAGCCCTTCACGGAATTTCAGACTGCGCTTATAATAATGGTTACAACGTTTTCATGTTCGGAACAGATGAAAACATTGATCAGGAGCATACCGTTCTGAAAAATATCAATATGGGACTGGTGTGCGGGATCATTATCGCACCGGTCCAGGAGAAGGATGCCGTAACGGCCGAATTTCTCCGGGATTATGTGGAAAACGGAATTCCGGTTATTCTGCTTGACCGTGATCTGTTTCATATTAAGCTGGATGCCGTCCTGTCGAACGATGTGGACGGTGCCTGCGAAGTGGTAAAATGCCTGATCGATGAGGGGCATACGAAGATCGGTTTTATTGCCGGGCCGGAGACAAGCCGTCCCGGGGCCAAACGTCTTGAGGGTTATCTGAAAGCTCTTCATGAGAGCGGCATTTCCGTGGCAGACGAATACATTGCCAATGGTATGTTCCGGGAAGAGGGCGGCTATGAGGCCATGAAAACGCTCATGGAGCTGCAGGATCCGCCTACGGCTGTTTTTTCCAGCAACAATCTCTCTACGCTGGGCTGCCTGAAATATGTAAAAGAACAGAACCTGAAGATAGGCAGGGATGTTTCACTGGTCTCTTTTGACAGGATCAGAGAGCTGGAGTGTGTGAATCACGGTCTGACTTCCGTGGACCGTCCGATCTACCAGATGGGCTATACCGCCATGGAACTGGTTCAGAAAAGACTTCATGACGGAGAAAAGTTCGGCACCGAATCGTATATGCCGAACCGCTTCACAGTGGATACCTTTCTTGTCCGGCACGGGTCGGAGAAACTCTGTCGGGATTAGCTCTGTCAGGACCGGCAGAGAAGAAATTCCGGAAGAATGCCGGAAAGCGGGCGGAACTGCTCCGTCAGGATCCACCATATAAATGCAGGGAAGAACAGACAGCCGGAA
>JABUSX010000452.1 GCA_021442545.1 Eubacterium sp.
CCGGGCTGATTGAACGGATTGACCCCGAGCATGTATCCGCTGACACCGCATGCAAACTCAAAGATATAGAAGAGTTCGCCCAGAGTTTTTTCGCAGCGGCCCGGAAGCGTGAAGCGCATATTGGGAACACCGCCGTCCAGATGTGCCTGAAGCGTTCCGTTCATTGCACAGGTATTGACAAAACCGACTGTCTTGCCGGCCAGATAATTCAGGCCGTCAATGTCTTCCGCTTCTTCTTTCAGAACAATCTCGCTGCCCGGATCTTCCACGCTGAGAACCGTTTCGAAAAGGATGCGGGTTCCGTCCTGAACGAACTGACCCAGAGAATGCAGATCCGTGGTGTAATCTACGGATGCCGGATAGATACCCTTCTGATCTTTGCCTTCGCTCTCGCCGTAAAGCTGTTTCCACCACTCTGCAATGTAGTGCAGGCTGGGCTCGTAGTTGGCAAGAATTTCAATACCGAAGCCTTTGTTCAGCAGGATATTCCGGATCGTCGCATACTGCAGGGCCGGATTTTCCTCGAACGGTGTGTCATAAACGCGGGCGCGGCCCTTCTGTGCGCCTTCCATCAGGGCGTCAAGGTCAACACCGGCCACTGCGATCGGAAGAAGGCCGACAGCTGTCAGAACAGAATAACGTCCGCCGATGTCATCCGGAACGACAAACTCTTCATAACCTTCCGCATCCGCAAGACCCTTCAGGGCACCGCGTGCCTTGTCTGTCGTTGCATAGATACGCTTCGCAGCGCCTTCGCGTCCGTATTTTTCTTCCAGTTTTGCCTTGAACAGACGGAATGCAACCGACGGTTCTGTTGTCGTACCGGATTTGGAAATGATATTTACCGAAAAATCTCTGTCGCCGATAACATCCGTCAGGTCGGTCAGATAAGAAGAGCTCAGAGAGTTGCCCGCGAAATAAATCTCCGGCGTTCCGCGCTGTTCCTTTGAAAGAAGGTTGTTGAAATTATGCTTTAAGAAATCGATCGCCGCACGTGCGCCGAGATAGGAACCGCCGATACCGATCACGACCAGCACGTCCGAATCCGCTTTGATCTTCTCTGCCGCCTTTTTGATGCGGGCAAACTCTTCCTTGTCATAATTCAAAGGCAGGTCGACCCAGCCGGTAAAATCACTTCCCTCGCCGCAGCCGGACACGAGCGTATCCCGAGCTACTTCGGCCGTCATCATCATGGCCTCGATTTCTTCCTCTTCGATAAAGCTCAGCGTGTCCTTGTAATCAAATTGAATCATAATTCTTTCCTCCTGAAAATCTGTAGACATTCTCCGTTATCTGTAAATATGCTCCGTGATATCGTAATACAATATGTTCCTGAAAGAAGACCCGGCTCATGTGCAGCCTGCTTCCGTAAAGATCAAAACTGCTTTCCGCATACAGCCGGTCCGTTATTCCGTTTTCTGATTTTCTGTTCGTTTTAAAGCCGCTGCAGCATGCCCCGGATCAGACGGTCGTTCCGTTTCAGAACCTCGTCCGTAAAATGAATGTTATCCGCAACCGCGCTGCCGTCTGCTTTGTCACAGATCGCCCGCAGGATCACGAACGGAGTTCTGCTTAAACAGCAGGCCTGTGCAACTGCGGCACCTTCCATTTCCGCGCAGTACGCACCGAACGTCTTCACGAGCCGGTCCTTTACTTCGGTATCACTGATAAACTGATCCCCGCTTACGATCCTCCCGCGCCACGTCCGGATTTCCGGATTGCAGTCCCGGCAGACCGTTTCCGCAAGATTCACCAGTTCTTCATCAGCTGTAAATGCCGCACCGCCCGTGCCCGGTACCTGGCCCGGCTCATATCCCCAGACGGTAACATCCACATCATGCTGAACCGTATCCGTCGAAATAACGATATCTCCGATATCGATCTCATTTTTCAGGCTGCCGGCGATTCCGGTATTGATCACGGCATCCGCCCGGAAATGATCCGCAAGAATATATGCACAGATTCCCGCATTGACCTTGCCGACTCCGCTTTGCACGACCGTAACTTCTTTTCCCTCAAGAAGCCCCGAATAAAACAGCATACCGGCAATTTTCGTTTCCTTTGCCTGTTCCATTTGCGCTGCAAGCCCGGAAACTTCCTCCGGCATCGCACCGATGATCCCGATCATGATCCGCCTTTCACTATTACGATTATCCGATGCCGCTCCCGGCACTTTCATGTTTCTTATATCCTGCACTTTCAGCGCTTCTGCATTCCCTGAATCCACGCTTTCAGTGCTTCTGCATTCCCTGCGTTCGCGCTTTCACTGCTTCTGCATTCCCTGCGTTCGCACTTTCAGCGCTTCTGCATTCCCTGCGTTCGCGCTTTCACTGCTTCTGCATTCCCTGCGTTTGCAACTTCAGTGCTTCCGCATTTCTTTATATTCTGTATTCTTCTCTTCTATGCTTTCAGATCC
>JABUSX010000462.1 GCA_021442545.1 Eubacterium sp.
AACCTGAAAGGCAAAGAATGCGGCAAGGGCATCTGCCAAAGAAAGGACGGAAAGTACGCCGCAAGATATACCGCGAAGGATGATTCCGGAAAATAAAGGAGTTTTGAAATAAATGAAATTAGGTATCGTGGGACTTCCCAATGTAGGGAAAAGCACCTTGTTCAATGCGCTTACAAAGGCTGGCGCGGAGATGGCAAATTATCCGTTCTGTACGATCGAGCCGAATGTCGGAATTGTGCCGGTTCCGGATGAGCGGATCAGGGTCCTGGGGGATTTCTTCCATTCCAAGAAGGTTACACCGGCGGTCGTGGAATTTGTGGATATTGCGGGTCTTGTAAAGGGTGCTTCAAAAGGAGAAGGCCTTGGCAACCAGTTCCTTGCGAATATCCGGGAAACGGATGCGATCGTGCATGTTGTACGCAGTTTTGCAGATGATAATATCATTCATGTGGACGGGAGCATCGATCCGGTCCGGGATATCGAAACGATCGATCTGGAACTGATCTTTGCGGATCTTGAAGTGCTGGAACGCCGGATCTCCAAGGTGGCCCGGACGGCAAAGATGGATAAGGCGGCAGGGAAAGAACTGGAAATGCTGAACCGTCTGAAGGCGCATCTGGAAGACGGAAAGGACGCGATTCTTTTCGAACGCAGGGATGAAGACGAGGAAGGCTGGTTCGGAGAATACAATCTGCTGACAGCCAAACCGGTCATTTATGCGGCCAACGTGGCGGAGGATGACCTTGCGGATGACGGAGCAGAAAATGCCTATGTGCAGGCAGTACGCGCCTACGCGGCAGAACGCGGAAGCGAGGTTTTCGTGATCTGTGCTCAGATCGAGGCGGAAATGGCCGAACTTTCCGATACGGAAAAACAGGAATTTCTTGCCGATCTCGGCGCGTCGGAATCCGGCATGGACAAACTGATACAGGCCAGTTACCGCACGCTGGGGCTGATGAGCTTCCTGACAGGAGGCGAGGACGAGACGCGTGCCTGGACGATCCGGATCGGAACGAAGGCACCGCAGGCAGCCGGAAAGATCCATACGGACTTTGAACGCGGCTTCATCAAAGCTGAGGTCATCAATTATCAGGAACTCCTGGATTGCGGCTCTTATGCAAAAGCCAGAGAAAAGGGGCTGATGCGTATGGAGGGCAAGGAATACGTTGTGCAGGACGGAGACCTGATCACATTCCGTTTTAACGTGTAGAGAAGCAGGATCGGAGGCCGGGTCATGAAAAAGAAACATATTTTATTCAGGCTGCTGACAATTGTTTTTATGCTCCTGATGGTACTCGCTCTGGCTGCGGGGTGCGGAAAAAATGTTTCTGCAGGTGCACTGACGGCAGCTGCAGAGTCGTTTCAAGCCGCACCGGATGAAAAAAGCGTCAGTAAAGCTGCACAGTCTGATATTAAGGAAGACGGAGAATACAGCAGTAAGGAAGAAGTTGCGTCATATATTCATAAATTCGGTAAGCTTCCGTCGAATTATATTACAAAGGACGAAGCGAAAGCTCTCGGCTGGAACAGTAAAGAGGGCAACCTCTGGGATGTGGCACCCGGAAAAAGTATAGGGGGCGATTATTTCGGCAACAGGGAGGGACTTCTTCCGGAAAAAGAAGGCCGGGATTATTACGAGTGCGACGTCAATTATAAGGGGGGATACCGGTCATCGGAAAGAATCATCTATTCCAATGACGGCTTGATCTACTATACAGAAGATCATTACGAGACATTTGAACTTCTGTACGGAGAAGAGTAGCAGGAAAGGCAGGGCAGCACACACAGATTCCGTAAATAAAAACGGCGTTATGCAGAAAAACAGATGTGTGTGCATTGGTCATACATACAGGTTCTGCTGATCGGCAGAACGGAATGCGGAGGAACATCCATGCAGGTCACACTGGATGCAGTCAGACTGAATGACAGAAAAAGTGCACATGAATACCTGAAGGAGGCGTTTGGGTTCCCGGATCATTACGGAAAAAATCTGGATGCGCTGTACGACTGCCTGACAGAGATGCGGGATATGGAGGTACATGTTATCCACAGCAGTGAGGGCGCGGGATACTATCCAAAGGTTTTGTCGGTTTTCAGAGAAGCAGGAAATATCAGCGTGTCTGAAGAATAAGAAGGATTATAGAAATCTGAAATCGTAACAGATCGTGTCTGTACACTGTGCAGGACGATCTGTTTTTTTACATATAATAAAAATTCCGTTTCAAAAAAGGAGCAAATATATTTCGAATAATGGGTTGATTTTCCGAAAAAGTTGTGATAACATTTAGAAAAATTAACAGAAATATTACTTAAATATTAACGGCGATTCCCCCGCCGCATAGGAGGTATGTTTTGAAATATAAGTAATCGGAACTATATATTCTGGATGAAATTTT
>JABUSX010000286.1 GCA_021442545.1 Eubacterium sp.
CTGCCGTTTTCTTTGCTCGTTTCCTGTAAGATTATCTCTCTTCGGTTTCCTGCCGTTTTTTTGTGCGGTTCCTGCAGTGTCTCCTTCTCTTCTTCCCAATATCCGGAAAATATCTTATACTTAATATAAAATATTTATTAATTTTCATCCGAAAACAATTTTCCGGGAGGTACTGTCTTGTCTTTTAAAAACAAAACTCTGCTCTCTTCCTTTCATCGCAGCCGCAGAAAAACGTTTCTTCTGATCTTCTGTATTCTTCTGGTTTTCTGCATACTGGCGTCAGGCTGCGGAAAGTCTTCTTCCTCACTGAAGATCGGTACGGGAAATGAGGGCGGCACATATAATTCCTACGGAAATGCACTCTCTGTCTGTTTATCTGAAAAAATGAAGAATACCGAGGTCAGTGCCGTCACGACCAACGGTTCCGCCTCCAATATCAGACTCCTGAACGAAGGTCTTGTGCAGTTTGCGATCGTTCAGAATGATACTCTGCGGGATGCTTTTGAAGGAAACGGCTCCTTTTCTGCGGAAGGGCCCGCAAAAGATGTGCGTGCACTGGCCGGTCTGTATATGGAAGTCTGTCAGATCGTCGTTCCGGCCGGTTCGGACATCCGGACCGTCAGTGATCTGAACGGAAAAAGCATCTCTGTCGGCGTGCCGGAATCCGGGGTCGTGGCAAATACGTTTCAGATCCTGGAAGCCTACGGCATCAGCGCGGATATGATCAATCCTCTTTACCTGTCCTTTACCGAATCCGCAGAAGCCATGATGAACGGACAGATCGATGCCTTTTTCTGTACGGCTTCCCCCTCTGTTTCGGTTCTTCATGATCTTGCCAGTTCCATGGACATCCGTCTTCTTTCTCTGGACGAACGCGCCATCAGCCAGATGAAGATCCAAAACGACTGTCTGAGCCGGACCGTTATCCCTGCCGGGACCTATGCGGGGCAGGATGAAGACATTCTGACGGTAGGCACAAAGGCTGTCCTTGTCTCGAATGCCTCTCTCGATAACAATGTGGTTTCCGTTGTTCTGGAAACTCTTTTTGAAAATGCGGATTCTCTTCAGGAGATCACGAATGATTATCTTCCTCTGGATCCATCCTATGCGGCTGAAGATATTTCCGTACCCTTCCATGACGGTACCGCCGGCTTCTATAAAGATTACGGCATAGACATTCCTGTCTTTACGGAAACCCCTGCAGGAGACGGCGAACGTCCCGTCATTGCCCTGGACATGTTCCAGACGATTGCTCTGGCTGTCGTTGCCCTTCTTCTCGGAGCATTTCTGAAACTGAAGATCCCGTTTCTCAATAAATTCTGCATTCCGGCTCCTGTTGTCGGAGGCCTGATCTTTGCCATTGCTTTTTATATTCTTTATATGGCCGGCATTGCGGAATTCACCTTTGATGAAACGCTCCGGACGGTCTGCATGGTCATCTTCTTTGCATCCGTTGGCTTCCAGGCGAATATGAAAGTTATCAAAAGCGGAGGCAAAGCACTTCTCATTCTTGTTGGCCTCGTATTCGTTCTGATCGTCCTGCAGAATTTTGTTGCCACAGGGCTTTCGTCCGTACTTGGCATCGATCCTCTCATCGGTCTTTGTACCGGCTCTATACCCATGGTCGGCGGACACGGCACGGCCGGTGCCTTCGGACCGCTGCTCGAGGATATGAATGTGCAGGGTGCCACAACCCTTTCAACGGCGGCAGCGACCTTTGGTCTTATTGCCGGTTCACTGATGGGCGGACCTCTTGCCAACCATCTGATTAAGAAAAAAGATCTCCTGAAGACGGCCGTTGCTCCTGACAGTACACTCATTGAGGAAGAAGAACAGAAACACCGCCGTCAGGTATCGAAGTATGCACCTGCGGCCTACCAGCTGATCGTTGCGATCGGGATCGGAACGATCGTATCTCTGCTTCTTTCCGCAACCGGTCTGACCTTCCCCATCTATATCGGCGCCCTGATCGTCGGTGCGATCTTCCGCAATGTTGTGGAACTGACCGGAAAATTCCATGTCTATATGGGTGAGATCAATGACATCGGCGGTATCTGTCTGGAACTCTTCCTCGGGATCGCCATGATCACGCTGAAGCTCTGGCAGCTTACCAGTCTGGCGCTTCCTCTGGTCATTCTTCTGCTGGGACAGACGGTCCTGATGTTCCTCTTCGCCAGATTTGTTGTCTTCAATGCCATGGGACGGGACTATGATGCCGCCGTCATAACCGCGGGAACCTGCGGTTTCGGCATGGGCGCAACCCCGAATGCCATGGCCAATATGGCAGCTGTTACAAAAAAATATGCTCCGTCGATCAAGGCCTTCCTCCTCGTTCCTCTGGTCGGCAGCATGTTCACCGACTTCCTGAACAGCCTGACGATCACCTT
>JABUSX010000380.1 GCA_021442545.1 Eubacterium sp.
CGCGTCGATCTGCGCGGTCGAAGACGGAAAGAGCGTAGACACAAGCTTCGGCATGTCGCTGCAGACGGGACTCATCCACGCAAACCGCACCGGCGATCTGGACTGGGGACTTCTGGATTTTCTCGAGATGCAGGGGCTTACCCGGGAAGAGATCAATACCGGCCTGACGAAGAAGGGCGGACTCCTCGGTATTTCCGGCGTCAGCAATGACGTGCGGTATGTACAGGAAGCGGCGGATGCCGGAAATGAGCGTGCGGCTCTGGCACTTTCCGTTTTTACGACGGGGATCGTCCGTTATGCCGGTGCATTTACCGCAGAAATGGGAGGCCTGGATTATCTGGCCTTTACAGGCGGCATCGGAGAAAATTCGGCTTTTGTCCGGAAGGAAGTCTGCCGGCACCTCGCCTTTCTGGGACTTTCCCTGGATGAGGAGAAAAATAAGGAAAATGCATGGTGTATCTCGGCGCCGGATTCTGCCGTTGGGGTTTACGTCATTCCGGCGAACGAGGAACTGATCGTTGCAAGACAGACATACCAGTGCGGAGAAGAGTCCTGACGGGACCGGCAGATTGCGTTTTTCGTCAGAAAAGCCGGAAAGCGGATCGCTGCGGATGGCCGTATCAATAAGACAAGTCGTTTGACAGATATTTGCGAAAAAAAGGAAAAGAGGTCTGTATGAATATTTGTGTATTATCAGGAAGTCCGACCGGTGAAAACAGCAAGACCCTGCAGACGGTGCTGTATATGCAGAAGCAGTTTCCGGATCACGAGTGGAATATTCTTCAGGTCGGAAAGCGGATCCGTGCCTATGAAAAGGATATGTCCGAAGCCTTTGCTGCACTTGAAGCTGCGGATATGATCCTGTTCTGTTATCCGGTGTATACCTTCCTTGCGCCGGGACAGCTGCATCTCTTTCTGGAAAAAGTGAAGGAAGCGGCTGCAGCGGGAGAGCTGGATCTTTCGGGAAAGTATGCGGTCCAGGTAACGACATCCAAGCATTTTTATGATGTTACGGCCATGGATTTTATACGCGGCAACTGCAGGGATCTTGGAATGCATGATCTGGGTGCCTTTTCCGCAGATATGGATGATCTTCTGAAGGAAAAAGGAAGAAACGAAGCGAAGCAGTTTTTCGCCTATGTTCTGTGGCGTGTGAAATATCAGGTTTACGAAGGTACGAAGGCAGAACCTGTGAAAACGAGCGGAAAGCCGATGGCGGGGAGCGTTGCAATTGTGACGGATCTGCGTGAGGATCCGCTTCATCCCGGGGAAGCCGAAAAGCTTTCCGGCATGATACAGCGTTTTAAGGAGCAGAGTCCTCTGCCCTGCGATATCATCGACCTTTCTGAATTTCCGTTTTCCGGCGGCTGCCTCGGCTGCTTTAACTGCGCAGGTACCGGAGAGTGTATTTATAAGGACGGGTTTGACGTACTGCTGCGGGAGAGGATCCAGACGGCATCGGCCATCGTCTATGCCTTTACGATCCGCGACCATTCCATGGGTTCACTGTTTAAGACCTACGATGACCGTCAGTTCTGCAACGGGCACAGGACGGTCACCATGGGAAGTCCCATCGGCTTCATCGTCAACGGTGATCTGGAAAAGGAACCGAAGCTGCGGATGTATCTGGAAGCCCGTTCGGACGTCGGCGGAAACTTCCTGGCCGGTATTGCCGCAGATGAAAGCGGTGTCCGGAATCTTGCACTGACGGTCTCCTATGCCGTACATACCCGGATCAATCTTCCGCATACATTCTATGGCGTAGGCGGTCTGAAGATCTTCCGTGACCTGATCTTCCAGATGCAGGGACTTATGAAGGAAGATCATCGATTCTATCGCGATAATGGTTTTTACGATGATTTCCCGCAGAAGAAGGCAGGCACCATCCTTGCCATGTATCTGGTAGGCACTTTGTCGGCCAACCCGAAAATTGCCTCGAAAATGAAGGGGAAGATGACGGAATATATGATCGGACCGTACAGGAAGGCTATTGAAAAATAGGCTTTACACACATGGTATACTGTTTATGAAAAAACGAACCGGAGAAATACTGCGTCTGCTGGATGAACACTACGGAACAGAGATTATCTGTTTTCTGAAGGCACGAAATGCCTGGGAGCTTCTGGTGGCGACGATCCTGAGTGCCCAGTGCACGGATGAACGCGTCAATCAGGTCACGGGAGATCTCTTCCGGAAATATCCGGATGTACGGGCTTTTGCGGATGCCGACCTGCAGGAACTGGAACAGGCCGTTCATTCGACGGGCTTCTATCACAACAAGGCGAAGAATATCAAGGCTGCAGCCCGGATCCTCTGTGAAAAATACGGAGGAGAAGTTCCGTCGTCGATCGAGGAACTGACGGCTCTTCCGGGCGTCGGCAGAAA
>JABUSX010000328.1 GCA_021442545.1 Eubacterium sp.
TCAAAGCCTATCGAAAAGCCGCAGGCCGGCGTGTTCTGCCCGAGGAATTTTCCGATCATCTCATCATAGCGCCCGCCGCCGCCGACCGAACCGCCGAAAGCATCCATCGAAACTTCGAAGATCGGTCCTGTGTAATAAGACATGCCGCGGACAAGTGTCGGATCAAAAACGATGCGGAAATCTGCGGCTGCACAGGCTGACGCATTGTTGATGATCCCGATCAGATTTTCCGAAACGGAAGGATTCAGCACGTCTCCGAGCTTCTCCTGCAGCTCACGGACCGCATCGATCCCGTCTTTATCTCCGTTGAACAAAGCCAGATAAGCGGCGATGCTTTCCTCCGGGAACCCGGCTTCCTTTAATTCATCTTCCACGCCTGCAAGACCGATCTTGTCCATCTTATCGAGTATGATGAAGACCGTGTCGCAGCTTTCTTCCGCAAAGCCCGCATAAAGTGCCATGGCTTTCAGGATGCGCCTGTCGTTGATCCGGACCGTAAACTGACTGAAATCCAGCCGCCCGAGCAAGGTCGTGGTGGCAAGGATCAGGTCTGTCTCTGCCAGATTCGAAGCTTCTCCCAGAATGTCGATGTCGCACTGCATGAACTGACGGTATCTGCCGCGCTGCGGACGGTCGGCCCGCCAGACATAGCCCATATGAAGCGCCTTGAACGGTGACGGCAGTTCCGAAGCGTGGTTTGCATAAAAGCGGCAGAGAGGCACGGTCAGATCGTAGCGGAGGCCGCTGTCGACCAGGTCATCCGGTGAGGAGGCTTCCGCAAGGCGCAGCTTTTCCCCGCGCTTTAAGATGCGGAAGATCAGTTTCTCGTTTTCTCCGCCCTGTTTGCTGTTCAGATTTGCAATGTGTTCGACGCAGGGTGCCTCGATCTGCGTGAACCCGAAGGATGCATAGGTCTCACGGATCTTCTGCATCACATAGTTGCGGATCTCCATTTCCCGCGCCGTAATATCCTTCATACCCGTTACCGGGTTCTTTTTTAATGCCATAATGTCTTCCAGACCCCTTTCACTTCTTCCTGATAGGCAGGCAGCTCCGGCTCGCCTTTTTCATTCCTGGGCAGCATACGCTGCAAAGCAAGGAATACCTTCATATCAAACCATTCCAGTTCTTCAATCATCATTTCCAGCGTTTCGGCAGTCGGAAACGCACTTCTGTACGGTCTGTCGGAAACTCTGGCACAGAACACATCGCACACCCGCAGTATACGGGCTTCGAGCGGGATCCGATGTCCTTCCAGATTATCCGGAAATCCGCTGCCGTCAAAATTCTCGTGATGATGCAGCACGGCTTCACAGATCGTATCGTTATATCCGTGTGAACGCAGTATCTCACTGCTTTTGTTCGGATGCTGTCTTATGGAAGAAAGTTTCTCGACCATCAGCACGTTTCCGTTCAGATCTTCTTCCAGAATCATTTTCCCGATATCATGAAAATAGCCGGCAACGATCAGATTATGCAGATACTTCTCCTTAAGCCCCAGTTCTTTTCCGAGCAGATATGCTATGTTGCTGACCATGCGGCCGTGTTCAAGCTGCTCCGCCATGGACAGCGGCATATACTGCAGCAGCGGATAGCTGTTTTTCTGTATATTCAGTTCAATCGGGCGTTCTCCGTTTTTTTTCTGTTCTTCATGCGGCATTTGTGTTTCCTCTCTACCGTAATGACAACAGACAGACCTGACCGGCTCAGCACCGTCCGTATCCTGTCAGACGGACTGCCTCGCGTTTCCGGTCTGTCATTTCATCAATGCGGGACAGATATTCATTCAGATTTTTTACATTTTCGACCCGGGTCACTTTATTCGTATCCTGTTCAAAAATTTTGGTCGAAGCGCCGGGGCCGGCTCCGATGATGGTCTGCTTCTGCTCCATGATCAGGATATTGTAAAGGCATTCCGCACCGGGACGGGCATAACCCGTATTTTCAAAATTGCCTGCAATATTCTTCTGCCGGTACAGATAATAGGGATTCATGCCGAGATCCGCGGCACATTGTGCCGTCATGTTCATGATCCTGTCCGAAGCCTCAAACATTTTTTCTTTATTCGCAGCCGTTCCGTTTTCCGGATCTCCGTCCGTCCCGCCCGGCGCCTTCCCGAAAAGCTGTTCTTCATAAAGGCGGGTGGCACGTTTCAGGGCAAGTGCATGAACGGTCAGGCTGTCCGGCGCAAGCTTCCGGATCTCATCCAGCGTATATGCCGTTTCCTTTTCTCCCTCACCCGGCAGGCCGATGATCAGATCCATATTGATATTCGAAAAACCCTTTTCCCTTGCCAGCCGGAATGCCCGGACGGTTTCTTCCGCCGTATGTTTCCGGCCGATCCGCTCCAGCGTTGCATCATTCATGGTCTGCGGATTCAC
>JABUSX010000465.1 GCA_021442545.1 Eubacterium sp.
GAGAGAATGCGGAACGGCTGAACGACAGTGTTCTGAGACGGTCATTCAGCCGTGACGTGCGGATGAATGGATGCATGCATGTGTGAATGGATGCATGTGCGAATGAATGCATATGCGGAGAGGGCAGAAGCCTTACTGACGTTTGTCGTCCTGATCCTTGGGATGATTGCTGCGGATGTTGCGGGCGATGACGGTCATGGTGTAGAGGAGAACCGGTACGACGATCGTGCAGAAGATCGAAGCCATCAGCAGCCCTTTCGCGTTCGGACTTTTCATCAATGCAAACACAAGTGTGGATCCGTACAGGGCCAGCAGCAGGATAATGCCGACGAGAGCCACGACGCGGCGCGCCGTCCACGGATATTTTTTTTCTTCTGAGGCAGGAACAGCCTGATCTTTATCCGGGCCTTCCGAGACCGCTGTATCAGTTCCGGTTTTATCCGCGCAGCTGTTTTTCGGGACTTCCGAAACCGCTGTATCAGCCTTGTTTTTTTCATCACAGCCGTTATCCGAAATTTCAGAAGCTGCAGCATCTGCCATGTTTTTATCCTCGCAGCAGTTTTCCGGAATTACAGAAGCTGCGCCACCATTCTCGGTTTTTTCAATTCTGTTTTCAACCGTATCCGAAGGAGATCCTTCCTTTGGTTCCGTTTTCACATTTTCTTTAAAATCTGTACGCATCTGCCGTTTCCTCACAAATTTTTCACATTTTTTATTTATCATATCTTAAAATGCCTCAGAACGCAAAAGCAGGGCAGAAATTTTTCTTTTGTGGTATACTGAGAAGAATCGTTTGATCGTGTTTCGGGGAAGAACAGAAGCACCGCAAGAAAAAGGCTCTGCCGCAGAAAGCAGGGATGCGGTCCGGCCTGTAATTTTCTCTGAAAATTCAGATGGTAAGATTCTCTGAAATGCAGTAACACAACATAGAAAAAGAGAGGGAACTTTCATGATGGAAAAACTCTGGGTGAAACAGTATATGCGTGAAACAAAGCCAAAGCAAAGAAAAGCGATCCTGGAGCAGGCGATCGCCGATGAAGGGATGATGCCGGACAATGAGCTTCGCCAGAAGATCGCGGAAAAGCGGTATACGGTCGTGGACCACAATGACGCAGATCTGTTTCTGCGCGGATGGCTGACCCTCCACTTCATGGAAAACCTCAAAAATACAGCCTTCAACAGGAAACGCATCCAGAGAGAAAAGGGAAAGATCCTGTCTGACTGGCAGTTTCCGACAGCGAAGGAATACGGAGAGATCGGAGATCAGGTTCTTTACGAAGAACTGTTCAACATGACAAAGCTGTATATCGAGCTCTGTACAGAGGATAAACATTACAAATCCATCATTCTCGGACTGGGTACGATGAGCAAGGAGAAGCTGCGCTATAAGATCGCAAAGGACGTGTACAATGTTGCGTTTGCGATTCCGAAGCGTCTGGCGTTTGCCGATGAGGTGGGTGCTCTGGCGGATGCGGCCAGGGATGCCTACTGCGAGGTTTTTGACGAGGAGAAGGAGTTCCTGCTTGAACTGATCCGAGAGGGAGAAAAGGAAAAATAAAAAGGGGACAGAATGCCGCAGAACAACAACGGGAACCAGGGGGGTTCCAATAACAACAGCAACAACAGCAATAATAACAATAACAACAGACAGACGACCTGGACGATTCTTTTATGTCTCCTGATCAGTGTCTGCATGTTTGCGTTTTTCGGAAATTCATTTGGGACGACACGAACGACCGAAAAGACCTTCGATCAGTTTCGGACGATGGTCGAGGAAGACGAGGTTTCAAAAGTCGTTCTTGAGGAAGACAACAAGCTTGTCGTTACACCGAAGACACAGCCGATCCAGGGCGTGGAGCTGACGTATACGGTCTATCTTGTCGGTGATGAAAACGGGCTGAACGAGCTTCTGGCAGATACGGATATCGAGTATTCCAAGAAGGCCAAGAACGTCGGCGCGGAGATTGCATCGACCATTGCCGGCATTGCCCTTCCGCTGATCATCATGCTCGTCGGGCTCCGCCTGATCATGGGCTACATGGGGAAAGGCGGCGGAGGCATGATGGGCATCGGCAAGAAGGGTGCAAAGTCGCGTGTTTTGAAGAACACGGGAATAACCTTTGCCGATGTGGCCGGTGAAGAGGAAGCAAAAGAATCGCTGCAGGAGGTCGTGGAATTCCTGCATGATCCCGGAAAATACATCCAGATCGGTGCCAAGCTTCCCAAGGGCGCACTCCTTGTCGGCCCTCCCGGAACGGGTAAGACGCTGCTGGCCAAGGCCGTGGCAGGTGAGGCGCAGGTTCCCTTCTTCTCACTTTCCGGCTCCGAGTTCGTGGAAATGTTTGTCGGTGTCGGTGCTTCCCGTGTGCGTGAT